>NZ_JAAAPJ010000027.1 GCF_009909145.1 Corallococcus silvisoli | reverse complement strand
GCTCCAGTTACCGCCCGTCACCGTGATGGGGCCGTAGTTCGTCCCCTGGAACGTCACCGTCACGCTCGTCGCGTTCGTCGCCGTGCCCGTCACCGTCACGTTCGGGTTCGTCACCGTGGCGCCGTTGGCCGGCGTGCTGATGGCCACCGTCGGGCCCGCCACCGTGAAGGTGGTCGAGGCCTGCGTGCTCGTGGTCGTGCCGTTCGAGGACGTCGCCGTCACGGTGTACGTGCCGTTGGCCAATGGGCCGGGCAGCGCCTGGCTCCAGTTACCGCCCGTCACCGTGATGGGGCCGTAGTTCGTCCCCTGGAACGTCACCGTCACGCTCGTCGCGTTCGCCGCCGTGCCCGTCACCGTCACGTTCGGGTTCGTCACCGTCGCGCCGTTGGCCGGCGTGGTGATGGCCACCGTCGGCCCGGCCACCGTGAAGGTGGAGGAGGCCTGCGTGCTCGTGGTCGTGCCGTTCGTGGACGTCGCCGTCACGGTGTACGTGCCGTTGGCCAATGGGCCGGGCAGCGCCTGGCTCCAGTTGCCGCCCGTCACCGTGATGGGGCCGTAGTTCGTCCCCTGGAACGTCACCGTCACCGTAGTCGCGTTCGCCGCCGTGCCCGTCACCGTCACGTTCGGGTTCGTCACCGTCGAGCCGTTGGCCGGAGCGCTGATGGCCACCGTCGGGCCCGCCACCGTGAAGGTGGACGAGGCCTGCGTGCTCGTGGTCGTGCCGTTCGTGGACGTCGCCGTCACCGTGTACGTGCCATTGGCCAGCGGGCCCGGGAGCACCTGGCTCCAGTTGCCGCCCGTCACCGTGATGGGGCCGTAGTTGGTGCCCTGGAACGTCACCGTCACGCTCGTCGCGTTCGTCGCCGTGCCCGTCACCGTCACGTTCGGGTTCGTCACCGTCGCGCCGTTGGCCGGCGTGGTGATGGCCACCGTCGGCGTCGCGACAGCCACCGTGAAGGTGGTCGTCGCCGTGTTGCCCGTGTTGCCCGCGGCGTTCCGGGACACCGCCGTCACCGTGTAGTTGCCGTTGGCCAGCGGGCCGGGCAGCGCCTGGCTCCAGTTGCCAGAGGCATCCACCGTGATGGGACCGTAGTTCGTCCCCTGGAAGGTCACCGTCACGCTCGTCGCGTTCGCCGTCGTGCCCGTCACCGTCACGTTCGGGTTCGTCACCGTCGAGCCATTGGCCGGCGTCGTGATGGCCACCGTCGGCCCGGCCACCGTGAAGGTGGAGGTCGCCGCGGCGCTGGTGTCACCCGCGGCGTTCCGAGACACTGCGGACAACGTGTAGGTGCCATTGGGCAGCGGGCTGGGGGCCAGGACCTGGCTCCAGGCGCCGCCCGTCACCGTGATGGGACCGTAGGTGGTGGTGCCATTGACGGTGAGCGTCACGGAGGTCGCGTTCGCGGCCGTGCCCGTCACCGTCACGTTGTTGGGGTTGGTCACCGTGGAGGCGTTGGCCGGAGCGGTGATTGCCACCGTCGGCGCCGCCACGATCGTGAAGGTGTTCGTGTTGCTCTTGGTGCTCGCCTGGCCGTTGGTCTCCGCGTACGCGTACACGGAGTGGGCCGCGACGGTGAGCTGCGCGGTGGGCGTGAAGGTCCAGTTGCCCGAGGCATCGGACGTCGTCCGGCCAATCTCCACGTTGTCCACGATAACGACGATGGTCGTGTTCGCCGGGCCCGTACCGGTGAAGGCGGGCGTCCGGTTGGACGTGGTCGAGCCGTTGGCCGGCGTGACGACGACCGGCGCCGCGGGCGTGGTCAGCGCGGACGTGAGCGTGTTGACGACGCCGACGTTGCCAGCCGCCGCACCGTACGTCGCACCGTCATAGATTGAACTCCCGAGCGCCTGCGTCCCCGGAAGGCCCCCGGAGGTCGCCGTGGCGGGCGTGGTCGTGCAGTTGAGGGTCGCGCCCTGGAGGAAGATGTTGCCGCCGCCGCCGGCGCCGCCCGTGCCGTGCTCTTCAGCGCTGCTGCTGCCGCCGTTGCCACCCTTCGCGGAGACGTTGCCGGTGGTGCAGCTCAGCCCGCCATTGAACCGCAGCGACAGCGTGCCACCCGCACCACCGCCACCCGCCGCGTCGTTCTGGGAGCCCACACCCGCTGAACCGTCCGCGCTGATGCGACCCGCACCCGCCAGCGAACCGCCACGGATGAACACGATGCCGCCCGCGTTGCCGCCGCCGCCGCCCACGCCGTCGTTGCCGTGCCCCGAACCGCCGCCACCGCCAAAGAGCACGCGCGTCGTCGGGAGGAAGTTCATCTTCGCGCCACCGAGGCCACCCACCGGGCGCGCCGGGGCGGTGTCACCCGTCCACGTCCGGCCTCCGATGCCACCCTGTCCGCCGTTGCCACCACCGCCGCCGCCGGAGTTGTGGCAGATGCCGCCGCCGCCCGCGTTGAGGATGTTGCCGCGGCCCGCCGTGCCCGCAGGCACCGGGAAGGTCGGCGAGAGCTTGAAGCGGCCCGGCACGACTCCCTCGCCCTTGATGGCGCCGCCCGGCCACGCCTGGTCGAGTTGCGTGCAGTTGTCACCGTCCCCGTTGAAGTACCCACCACCGCGGAAGCCCGCGCCATTGGCGGAGATGGTTCCGTTGTTGGTGACCGCGCCCTGCGCCAGGAACACCACGAGGCCACCCAGGTTGTCCGTCTCGTCGGCATCGTTGGACCAACCCTTCGCCGTGATGCTGCCGCCCGCATCGACCGTCACCGTCGTGTACTCAGGAACCCGGATGGCCTGCGCCGAGGTGCGACTGGCCAACGTGCCACCCGTGAATGCCACCGTGAGGGGCGAACCGAAGGTGAGCCGGGTGGCCGTCAGCGCCGTCACGCGCGCGAACTGCCAGCGGCCCACCGGGTCCGACGAGAAGTCGAACGGCCCCTGGTTGCCGGAGGTCACCGTCCCTGTGTAGCCAGTGGACTGGAACACCATCACCAGGTCACCGACGGCGAAGCCCGTCGTGTCACCCACCGTCACGAACGACGAGCCCGCGGCCGCGTTCGCGGTCAGCCGCGCGTACGTGTTGATGGTGACCGCGTTGCCCGCGGCGACCGTCAGCGCGCCGTTGTGGCCATTTCCCAGGCCGAAGGTGTCGGGTTCCGCGGACGCGGGGGGCGCCATCAGCACGGCGCACAGCAAGGCCAGGAGGCCCGCGGCGGAGCGGCGAACTCCCGGCAGGCGCGTCAGCAACCGCGTAGTTTTTTGTGGAGTCATAAGGTCAGAGGCCCACCGGGAACGGCGGGATGCGTTCTGGGGGCCACAGCCCCCTAGCAAGCCGGGCGCCATCCTCTGTCGGATTTCCATTCCCACCAAATTCAGGCACTTGCGCCGCTCGCTCGCCGTGCCTACGGCCGACGTCCGGAAGGTGGATCCAAATTCCAGAAACTGGACCATTCCGGCGTCCCCCGCTGACGCGTCATCGTCCCTACCTGACGCGTCAGGTCCGCCCCCGGACACGGACACCGGCCCCAGAAACGCGAAAGGGCCCCCCGAAGGGAGCCCCGACTCAGCGCGTCACCGCACCGGATCCGCCTAGAAGATCTCTTCCAGCCACTCGCGCATCCGGCCCTTCACCTTCTTGTAGACGTTGCCGTCCTCGCGGATGCGGAACATGCGCCGGTCCATGTGCTTGGCGCCGTAGACCACCAGGCCCACGCCCGTGGCGTACATGGGGCTCTTCACCACGTCCACCAGGCCGCCAATGCCGCGCGGCATGCCCCGGCGCACCGGCAGACCCAGCACCTCTTCCGCCAGCTCCGGCATGCCCGCCAGCAGCGTCGAGCCGCCGGTGATGACGATGCCCGAGGCGAGCAGATCCTCGTAGCCGCACTTCTGGATTTCACGGTGCACGAGCTGGAAGATCTCCTCCACGCGCGGCTCCAGGATCTCCGAGAGGATCTGCCGGCCCAGGACGCGCGGCTGACGGCCGCCCACGCTGGGCACCTCGATCGTCTCGTCCTTGTTGATCATCGACGCGAGCGCGCAGCCGTACTTCTGCTTGATGCGCTCGGCTTCGTGCGCGGGGGTGCGCAGGCCGATGGCGATGTCGCTCGTCAGGTTGTTGCCGCCCAGGGCAATCACCGCCGTGTGGACGATGGAGCCGCCGGAGAAGATGGCGATGTCCGTGGTGCCGCCGCCGATGTCGACGAGGCACACGCCCAGCTCCTTCTCGTCCTCGCTCAGCACCGCTTCGGCCGAAGCCAGCGGCTGGAGCACGATGTCGGAGACGTTCAGGCCCGTGCGGTTGGCGCACTTGACGATGTTCTGCGCGCTGGAGACGGCGCCCGTGACGATGTGCACCTTGGCCTCCAGGCGCACGCCGGCCATGCCCAGGGGCTCCTTGATGCCGCCCTGGTCGTCGATGATGAACTCCTGGGGCAGGACGTGGATGACCTCCCGGTCCAGGGGGATGGCCACCGCCTTCGCCGCGTCGATGACGCGCGCGATGTCCGCGTCGCGGACCTCCTTGTCCTTCACCGCGACGATGCCCTGGGAGTTGAAGCCCTTGATGTGGCCACCGGCGATCCCCGTGTAGACGTGGGAGATCTCCGCCCCGGCCATCAATTCGGCTTCCTCCACGGCGCGCCGGATGGACGACACCGTGGCCTCGATGTTGACCACGACGCCCTTGCGCAATCCCTTCGACGGATGCGTGCCGATACCGATGATGTCGATACCGCTATCGGTCAGCTCGCCGACGATGGCGCAGATCTTCGTCGTGCCGATGTCGAGGCCGACGATGATCTCCCCCGACTTCTGCTTCGCCATGACTCCTCCCAGGCTCCCTCACTTTCGTGAAGGAAGCATCCTCACTGCGTCGAGTCCCCGCTCCTCTCGGAGTCGGACCCACTCGAAAGCCTCACCGCCACCCAACCCGGTCGGGCACGGTTATCCAGGCGAATGATCGCGGCTGCAAGCCCTCTCGTGCTGAGCTCGCGACGAACGCGCGCCAGCCGCTGGAGCTTGACTTCCGTATCGCCCGCGCCAAGGCGCACCTCCTGCCCCGTCGCCGTCACCAGCGCAAGTCCGCTGTTCTCCAGGCGAACCTCGGACAGCCGCTCGGATCGCCCGGGCGACAGCCGCGCATAAGCTCGGGTTACATCCAGTGCCTCGCGAAACTTCGCGCGCACCGAGTCCGCGTCCGCCACGTACGCGTCGCGCTCCACGCCGGTGACGAGCGGCAGGTCCAGCCCGTCCCCCGGGGTGACGCGCTTGAAGGGCTCGCCCTCCTCGTCCAGCACGTACAGGTCGCCCAGCACCGCCAGCGCCGCGGGTGCGTGCTCCGACACCTCCACGGACACTCCGCGCGGAAACCGCCGCGTCACCTCCACCTTGCGCACCCAGGGGTGCTGCCCCATGGACCGCGCCAGCGCCGCCGGGTCCAGCGTCCACAGGTTCTGCCCCGCCGTCAGCCCCGACAGCTTCAAGAGCTCCGGGCGCGAGGCCCGCTCCAACCCGGAGAAGGACACCGACTCCAGCGCGAAGCGAGGCGACACCACTGCCCAGGCCCGCAGCTCGCTGCCGCCCCAGATGAGCCCCGCCGTCGCCACCGCCAACCCCAACGCCTTCACCACCATCGCCCCGTGCGAACGGACGGCGCCCTTCACCGCGTCGTTGCGCGGTGCGGCGTCCAGGCGGCGGCGGTTCTTGGTTTTTCCAAAGGCCATGAGTCGGGAGGCGCATGCTGCGTGCGGACTTCGAACCACGCCAGTTTTTGGCTACAGGCACGTCGCTGTAGCGAACCCGGCCCGCTCATCGGGTGCGGGGCTTCTCGCTTCGCAGAGGGCTCGTGAAGGGTGCGGCGGACACTCGTACTCGCCCCCCTTGAACTTCCAGGGGACCGCCCTCGCGGTGCTGACGAGGGCGCTCTCGACGCTCACACCCGCGGGCCCGACCAGGCCCCGTTCTTCGCTGCCACTCGGGCTCTTCACGCGCGTCATCTCGGGTCTGGAGAGAGGCTGGGGTATTTACCACCCCCGGATTGGATGTTGGGCCATCTCTTCCTGAATGGGCAGGGTTCTCTGACTTGTGCCCTCAAGAGTTGCTGCTTTTCCACGCCTCCATGGGCGACGAACGCCTACGGCCTGAGTCACCGTCGGCTGGAGATTCCGCACGCCCCTGCGAGGCCTTGGAGTGGATGCCGTAGAAAGACGGCGGTCACGCCAGTTCTTGCGGATTAAACGCGCGTGACCGCTTCCGCGGGCCGCTTCGCGAGGAGGCCTGGGCTTCCATGGAAGTGGGAACGTCTGAATGAGGATGCGGGTATTTCACGCAGGAGGCCCACCGCATGCGGGCGGTGCGAGGCGTGCGTTTGGACTCCCGCGACCGGACATGCACCGCGCGGGAGCGCTTCGGCAGGTGGCCGGACGGCACGGTGTGACGGGCGTCGCCAGAGGAACGAGCCTCGTTCATGACGCAGGGTGTCGGTTCGGCTCGCATCCGCGCAACGAACCCGTGACAATCCGCGGCATGAACCTGCAACGCTCGATTCTCTCCCTACTGGTTATCTCTCTCACCACTGTTTCCGCATTCTCCGGCTGTGGCTCCGACACCGACGATCCGACACCGGACGCGGGCCTGGACGCAGGCACCAAGGCGGATGCAGGCACCCATCTGGACGCGGGCACCGAGCCCGACTCTGGCACCGGGTCCGACGGAGGGACCGAGAACGACGCAGGCACCGAGCCCGACGCGGGCACCACGCCCGACTCCGGCACCGGGTCCGACGCGGGAACCACGCCCGACTCTGGCACCGAATCCGACGCGGGCACTGAGTCCGACGCGGGCACTGCGTCCGACGCGGGCACCACGCCCGACGCTGGTACCGAGTCCGACGCTGGTACCGAATCCGACGCGGGCACCACGCCCGACGCTGGTACCGAGTCCGACGCTGGTACCACGCCCGACGCGGGCACCGGGACCGAACCGTTCACCGTCTGCGAGGGTACCTGCAAGGAGACGGCGGCCACGATCCGACTGGATGGCACGTCGCGAACCTTGACCAACGCCTACTTCGGTTATGACGAGCCCGCGAAGCCCGGGGACCCGTGGGAGCTGTGGATCGAGCTCAACAACGGCGCGCCGGGTGAGTGCCCGTCCGAGGTCTCGGACCTCCCGCCTCAGCTCGTCAACGTCTACTCGGTGAAGGTGCCGGTGGACGCGACGCCGCAGACAGGCTCCGCGGCGGGCGAGCCGACCGCGACGCTGGTCGACTTCGAGGGCGTGCTCACCACGGCGTACTTCCTCCACAGCACGAGCCTCACCTTCACGCCGGTGGCGGCCTCGCTCTGCCCCACCTGCGCCAAGGCGGGCGCCCCTCCCGCCTCGCACTTCGTGGCCTTCGACGTGAACGGCACCTACGAGAACGGCGCCCTCACCGGTCACGGGTACGCCACCTACTGCCCCTCGCTCGACACCTTCCGGAGCCCGTGACCCTGGGCCCGGCTCGCTTGACGGTGAGCCGGGCCTCCCCGGGCAGGTGAAGGGGCCTGGGCCTCCCGACCATCCCGTCGCCGCGCCATCCGCGCGTCACCGCGAGTGCGCGAAGCGCCGGTGCGGCGAGGCTCAGGCCTTGAGCGAAGCGCCCTGCAACAGCCGCTCGCAGAGGGCCGGGAAGTCGATGCCCCGCCCCGCCGCGATCTTCGGCAACAGGCTGGAAGCCGTCATGCCGGGCAGCGTGTTGATCTCCAGCAGGAACACGTCGCCCGCGTCCGTGACGATGACGTCCGAGCGCGACCCGCCCGCGCACCCCAGGGCCTGGTGCGCGGCGAGGGAGACGGCGTTGACGCGCGCGTACAGGTCCGGCGGCAGCGGCGCGGGGAAGAGGTACTGGGTGCCGCTGCCCGCCTTGTACTTCGCTTCGTAGTCGTAGAACTCGCGAGCGGCCTTGACCTCGATGACGCCCAGGGCCTCGTTGTCCAGCACGCCGCCCTGGACCTCGCGGCCCTTGATGAACTGCTCCACCAGGAGCGTGCCCGCGTACCGCGCCGCGTCCTCGACCGCGGCGGTGTAGTCCCCGCGCGTCTTGCAGATGTGCACGCCCACGCTGCTGCCCTCGCGGCTGGGCTTCACCACCACCGGGAAGGGGAACGGCAGCCGGTCCGCCTCCGCGAGCGCGGCCTCCGCCGTGGCGAAGGCGCGGTAGGGCGGCGTGGGGATGCCGCGCGCGACGAAGATCTCCTTCGCGTACACCTTGTCCATGCCCACCGCGGAGGCCATCACGCCGCTGCCGGTGTAGGGGATGAACATGGCCTCCAGCAGGCCCTGGATGCAGCCGTCCTCACCGAAGCGGCCGTGCAGCGCGAGCCACGCCACGTCCACCTTCTCCGCGATGAGGCGCGCGGGCAGGTCCTTGCCCACGTCGATGTCCACCACGTCGTAGCCCAGGCCCCGGAGCGCGCCCGCCACCGCGGCGCCGGTGCGCAGGGAGACCTCGCGCTCGCTGGAGAGGCCGCCGTACAGCACGCCCACGCGCTTGGCCTTCAACTCGGCCGGGGTGAAGCCTCGGGGACCGATGCTCATGGAAGGAAGACTCCGATGCTCTTGACTTCGGGGTGCATGGCGACGCCCGTGGCCTCCAGCACCCGCGTCTGCATCAGGGTGATGAGGCCCTTCACGTCGCGGGCGGCGGCGCCGCCCAGGTTGACGATCCAATTGGCGTGCAGGGTGGACACCTGCGCGCGTCCCAGCGTGTGCCCCTTCAGGCCGACGAGTTCAATCAGCCGCCCGGCGTGGTCGCCCGGCGGGTTGGTGAACACGCTGCCGAAGTTGGGCTGGCTCAAGGGCTGCGTGCGCTTGCGGTAGCCCAGGTCCGCGTCCATGGTCGCCTTGCTGGCCACGACATCGCCCTTGGGCAGGTGGAAGCGCACGCGGGTGACGATCCCTCCGGGGGGCAGCGTGGCATGGCGGTAGGCGTACGGGACCTGCGCCTTCGTCAACCACCCCACGCCGTCCGCGGTGGCGACCTCGAGGGCCTCCACCACGCGGAAGCACTCGCCGTTCTTGGTGCCCGCGTTCATGGTGACGGCGCCGCCCAGGGTGCCGGGGATGCCCGCGAGGAACTCCGCGCCCACCAGGCCCTGGGCCCGCATCACGTTCACCAGGCGGGCGATGGCCGCGCCGGTGCCCAGCGTCACCCGCCCGTCGTCCGCGCCCACGTCCAGCGCCTCCGGAAACAAGTCCGAGGGCAGCTTCACGGTGAGCCCCGGCACGCCGCCGTCGCCCACCAGCGTGTTGGCGCCGCCGCCCAGCACCGTCACGGGCACGCCCTCGTCGCGGGCGAAGCGCAGCAGGTCCACCAGCGCGTCCGGCGAGCGCGGACGCACCAGGGCCTCCGCCGGACCTCCCACGCGCACGCTGATGAGTGGCGCCAGGGGCTCCCCCGGCTTGACGTCCAGGCCCGGCATGCGCGCCACGCGCGCCGCGAGCAGAGTGACAGCGCCCGCCTCCATCCCCTACCCGCCCTTCGCCGCGCCCATCAGGTTCAAGAGGTCCGGGCCCACCTGGGTGATGTCGCCCGCGCCCAGCGTCAGCACCAGGTCGCCCTCGCGCACGCGCTCCTGGAGCGCCTTCGCCACGTCCGCGCGCTTCTCGATGAACGTCACGTCGCGGTGGCCGTGCGCACGGATGGCCTCCGCCAGCGCGTCGCCGGTGGCGCCGGGGATGGGCTCCTCGCCCGCCGCGTAGACGCTGGTGACGAAGAGCACGTCCGCGTCGTTGAACGCGGTGGCGAACTCCTTCATCAGGTCGTGCGTGCGCGTGTAACGGTGCGGCTGGAAGGCGGCCACCACGCGGCGGCCGAAGGCGCGGCGCGCGCCCGACAGCGTGGCCATCACCTCCGTGGGGTGGTGCCCGTAGTCATCCACCACGGTGATGCCGCCCACCTCGCCGCGCACGGTGAAGCGGCGCTGCACGCCGCCGAACTCCGCCAGCGCGGAGCGCACCGTCTCCAGCGGGATGTCCATCTCCTCCGCGATGGCCACCACCGCCAGCGCGTTGAAGGCGTTGTGCGCGCCCACCATCCGGACGCGGAACTCGCCCAGGTCCTCCTCGCGGCGGAAGGCGCGGAAGGTGGTGGTGAAGCCATCCAGCGAGATGCCCTCCAGCCGGTAGTCCGCCATGTGCGAGCTGCCGTAGGTGACGAAGCGCTTCTCGATGCGCGGCAGCAGCGCCTGGACGTTGGGGTTGTCCAGGCACAGCACGTTGAGGCCGTAGAAGGGGACGCGGTTGCAGAACTCCACGAAGGCGGACTGGAGCGTCTCCAGGTCGCCATAGTGGTCCATGTGCTCCGGGTCGATGTTGGTCACGACCGCGATGGACGGGTGCAGCTTGAGGAAGCTGCCGTCGGACTCGTCCGCCTCCACCACCATCAGCTCGCTCTTGCCCAGCTTGGCGTTGGAGTCGAGCACGTTCACCTTGCCGCCCACCACCGCCGTGGGGTCCAGGCCCGCCGCCGACAGCACCGTGGCCACCATGGACGTGGTCGTCGTCTTGCCGTGGCTGCCCGCGACGGCGACCGCGTACTTCAGGCGCATCAACTCCGCGAGCATCTCCGCGCGCGGGATGACCGGAATCTTGCGCTGGCGCGCCGTCACCACCTCCGGGTTGTCCTTGCGCACCGCGGAGGAGATGACCACCACGTCCGCGTGCACCAGGTTGGACGCGCGGTGGCCTTCGTAGAGCGTGGCGCCCAGCTTCGCGAGCCTGCGGGTGATGTCGCTCTCGCGCAGGTCGGAGCCGGACACGCGGTAGCCCAGGTTGAGCAGCACCTCCGCGATGCCGCTCATGCCGATGCCGCCCACGCCCACGAAGTGCACGTGCGCCGCGTGGCGCGTCTTGAAGAGGCTGCCGGGCTTGTGGGTGAGGGACTTGTTCATGCCTTGCTCCCGGGTGCCTTCTTCACGTCCTTCGGTCCGCGGTCGCGACCGCCCGGGCCCCAGGCCTGGGTGGTCAGGTCCACGCACACGTCCGCCAGCTCCTTCGCCGCGGCGGGGCGGCCCAGGATGCCCGCCTTCTTCGCCATCTGCTTGAGCTTCGCCGGGTCCGTCATCAGCCCGCGCAGCGTCTCCGCCAGCTTCTGCCCGGTGAGCTCCGACTCGCGGAACATCACCGCCGCGCCCGCGTCCACCAGCGCGCGGGCATTCACTTCCTGGTGGTTGTCCGTCGCGTGCGGGAAGGGCACCAGGATGCTGGGCTTCTTGCACACCGTCAGCTCCGCCAACGACGTGGCGCCCGCGCGGCAGATGACCAGGTCCGCCTTCGCGTACGCGGAGGACATGTCGTCGATGAACTCCACCACCGTGGCCACGTCCGCGAAGCCCTTGTCCGCGTAGCCCTTCCGCACCGTCTCCAGGTCCAGCTTCCCCGTCTGGTGGACGATGGAGATCTGCTCCTTCACATCCCCCAGCGCGTCCAGCGCGTCCAGCACGCGGGTGTTGACGCCGCGCGCGCCCAGGCTGCCGCCAAAGACGAGGACGGAGAACTTCTCGTGCGCGGCGCTGCTGCGCAGGTAGTTGTCCATCAGCTTCTTGCGGATGGGGTTGCCAATCATCTGCACCTTGGCCTCCGGGAAGTGATTGCGCGCTTCCTCGAAGGAGGTGAAGACGACCTTCACGATGCGGCCCAGGATCTTGTTGGTGAGGCCGGGCAGCGCGTTCTGCTCCTGGATGGCGGTGGGGATGCCCATCAGCCACGCGGCCAGCACCACCGGCCCGCTCGCATAGCCGCCCACGCCCACCACCACGTCCGGCTTCTGGCGCGACAGGATGCGGAACGACGCCAGGAACGCCAGCGGCAGCGCGATGAGGCCCTTGATGAGCCCGACCACGCCCTTGCCCTTGAGCCCCTGCACCTTCACGAACTCCAGCGGGTAGCCCTCCTTGGGCACCACGCGGGCCTCCAGCCCCCGCTCCGTGCCCACGAAGACGACCTCGTTGTTCGGGTGGCGCGTGACGACCTCTTCGGCCAGCGCGATGCCCGGAAACAAGTGGCCGCCCGTGCCGCCGCCCGCGATGAGGACCTTCACGCCGCCACCTCGCGCAGGTCGGAGGAGCCCGCGCGCACCGGCCGCGACGCGCCCTGGGTGTTCGCGCTCAACGAGAGCAACACCCCCGCGGACCCCATCAGCACCACCAGCGACGTGCCGCCGTACGACACGAACGGCAGCGTCAGGCCCTTCGTGGGCAGCAGGCCCATGGCCACGCACATGTTCACCGTGGCCTGGAACGCGATGATGGAGCTGATGCCCAGGCCCAGGTACGTGCCGAACGTCTCCCCCGCCGCGAGGCTGGCGCGGATGCCGCGCCAGAGCACGATGCCGTACAGCGCGACGAGCAGGCCCACGCCGATGAGGCCCAGCTCCTCCCCCAGGATGGAGAAGATGAAGTCCGTGTGCGCCTCCGGGAGGAAGAACAGCTTCTGCCGGCCGTCCCCCAGCCCCAGGCCGGTGATGCCGCCCGAGCCGATGGACATGAGCGACTCCGCCACCTGGTAGCCCACGTCGTGCCGGTGGGCCCACGGGTCCAGGAACGCCAGGATGCGCTTCATGCGGTAGGGGCTGGTCGCGATGGCGACGAACGCCAGCGGCAGCGCGAGCAGCACGGAGCCCACCAGGTACGAGAGCTTCGTCCCCGCCGCGAACAGCAGCACGAAGAGCATGAACACCAGCAGCACGCTGCTGCCGAAGTCCGGCTGGAGCATGCACAGCAGCACCAGGATGCCGCACAGGGCCAGGTGCGGCAGGAACCCGATGGAGAACGTGGCCACCTTCTCCCGCTTCTTCGCGAGCGAATAGGACAGGTAGACGAGCCACGCGAACTTGGCGATCTCCGCGGGCTGGAGGCTGAAGCCCGGCAGGCGGATCCACCGCCGCGCGCCGCCCGCCGTGGTGCCGATGCCCGGGATGGCCACCGCGACCAGCAGCACGATGGCGACGAGCAGGAGCGGGTACGCCAGCCGCGCCAGCTTCCGCCACCCCAGCTTCATCGCCACCGCCATGGCCACCAGGCCCAGGCCCGCGGCGGACAGCTGGCGCTTGAGGAAATAGAGGCTGTCCCCCAGCTTGTCCTGCGCCAGCACCGCGCTGGCCGAGTACGTCATCACGAGGCCCAGCGACACCAGCGCCAGCACCGCGCACAGCAGGATGGGGTCGAACCGCACGGGGGCGGCCGGAGCAGAGGTCTTCATCACGGTCAGAGCGCCCCGACGAGGCGCTTGAACGTGTCGCCCCGGTCCTCGAAGTTCTTGAACTGGTCGTACGACGCGCACGCCGGGGACAGCAGCACCGTGTCCCCCGCCTCCGCCAGCTGGCGCGCCTTCGCCACCGCCGCGTCCAGCGCGCCGCACGCGTGCACCGGCGCGTCGTTCGCGTACGCCCGCGCCAGCGTGTCCGCGTCCTGGCCAATGGTGAGCACGCCCTTCACCTTCCCCCGCCCCGCCTCCACCATGGGCGCGTACGGCGCGCCCTTGCCCTTGCCGCCCGCGATGAGCCACACGCCGCCCGCGAACGCCTTGAGCGCCACCAGCACGGAGTCCACGTTGGTGGCCTTGGAGTCGTTCACCCACTCCACGCCGTCCAGCACGCGCACGCTCTCCAGCCGGTGCGCCAGGCCCGGGTAGCTGTCCAGCCCCGCCTGCACCGCGTCCTTCGACACGCCGCCCAGCCGCGCCAGCAGCGCCGCCGCCATCGCGTTCTGCGCGTTGTGCGCGCCCCGGAGCGCGCGGTTGGTGAGCGTGTAGTCCTCGCCGGCGAACTCCAGCTGGAAGCCGCCGGGCCGGGACACCGCGAGCCCCGCCAGCCGGGGCATGCCCACCACCGGGTGGCCGGTGAGGCTGAAGCCGTACACGGGCACGCGCGCGGAAGCGGCCAGCTCCATCACCGCCGCGTCGTCCGCGTTCACCACGGCGAAGTCGCTGGCGCCGCCCTGGTTCATGAAGATGCGCGCCTTGGCCGCGCCGTACTCGGCGGGGTTGGCGTAGCGGTCCAGGTGGTCCGGCGTGAGGTTGAGGATGGCCGCGCCGGTGGGCTTGAGCGTGTGGATGCCCTCCAGCTGGAAGCTGGACAGCTCCACCACCAGCGCGTCCCAGTCCCCGGGCACCATCGCGGCCTCCGCCAGCGGGCGGCCCAGGTTGCCGCCCACGAAGGTGCGCAGGCCGCCCTTCGCGTACAGCTCGCCGGTGAGCGCCGTGGTGGTGCTCTTGCCGTTGGTGCCGGTGATGCCCAGCAGGCGCGTGCCCTCCAGCATGCGCGCCGCGAGTTCAATCTCCCCCCAGATGGGGACCCCCGACGTGCGCGCGCTCTCCAGCTCCGGCAGCGACAGCGGCACGCCCGGGCTCACCACCACCAGGTCCTGGCGGGTGAGCAGCCCCGGGGGCGTGGCGCCCGTCACCAGCGTCACGCCCTTCGCGTGCAGCTCCTTCGCCACGTCGCCGAGCGCGTCCTCGGAGCGCGCGTCCAGCGCCGTCACCTTCGCCCCGTGCTGGACGAGCAGGCGCAGCGCCGCGACGCCACTCTTGGCCAGCCCGAACACCGCGACCTTCCGACCGGACAGCGACGTGCTCATGGGTGGGCCGACCTCTTCGAAGCGACTAGCGCAGTTTCAGCGACAGCAGGGCCACGCCACCACAGAGGATGGCGACAATCCAGAAACGCACGATGATCTTCGGCTCGGCCAAGCCCTTGAGCTCGAAGTGGTGGTGCACGGGCGCCATCTTGAACACGCGCTTGCCCGTCATCTTGTACGAGGCCACCTGGATCATCACGCTCAGCGCTTCGGCGAAGAAGATGCCGTGGATGATGGCAGAGACGACCTCGTTCTTCGAGAACACGGCCAGCCCGCCCAGCGCGCCGCCCAGGGCCAGCGAGCCGATGTCGCCCATGAACACGGACGCCGGGTAGGTGTTGAACCAGAGAAAGGAGATGCCCGCGCCCACGATGCTGGCGCAGAAGACGGCCAGCTCCGCGCCGCCCGGCACCTGGAGGATGCCCAGGTAGCGGTACAGCGGCGTGGCTGTGAGCCGGGTGACGCCGTTCACCGTCTCCGTGTCCGCGATGTGCAGCGTGGTGCCCGCCACGTAGCAGAGCACGCAGAACGTCACCGCCGAGACGATGGTGGGCACGATGGCCAGACCGTCCAGGCCGTCCGTGAGGTTCACCGCGTTGGACGTCCCCACGATGACCACCCACGCGAACACCACGTAGAACCAGCCCAGGTCCGGGTTGAACCAATGGGACGGCACGAACGGCAGCGTGAGCCGCGTGTCGATGAGCAGCTTGGGCCCGAAGGAGCCGTCCGGCAGGGTCCACGTGCACATCAGGCCGAAGACGGCGATGAGGAAGAAGGCCGTCTGCAGCAGCATCTTCTTGCGCCCGGCCAGGCCCTTGGAGTTGCGCTTGGACAGCTTGAGCCAGTCGTCCAGGAAGCCGATGAAGCCGTAGCCGAAGGTGAGGAGGATCATCACCCAGACGCCGCGGCTCTTCAGGTCCGCGAACAGGAGCGTGCCCGCCGCGATGCAGATGAGGATGAGCGCGCCGCCCATGGTGGGCGTGCCCTTCTTCTTCTGGTGCGAGTCCGGGGTGTCCTCGCGCACGTTGCTCTGCCCGTGCTGCTTCAGGCGCAGCCGCGCGATGAGGCGCGGGCCAATGACCATCCCCAGGAGCAGGGCGAAGACGCCCGCGGCGATGATGCGGAAGGTCGGGTAGCGCAGGAAGTTGAGGACGCGCCCGGCCTCGGTGTTCTGGATGAGCTCGTACAGAAGGTACAGCACTAGTGACTCCCTCCGGGGGGGGCCGCGCCCGTGAGGGCGGCCACCACGCGCTCCAGCCGCATGCCGCGACTGGCCTTCACCAACACCACGTCACCGGGGTGGAGCCGGGGCGTCAACCACGCCACCAGGGGCTCCACTTCGGTGAAGTGGGCGGCGGAATCTCCCATGGCCGCGCTCCCGTGGCCGCCCGAGGACCGGGGACCGAAGAACGCGACCAGCGACGCGTGCGTCCGGACGAGCTCACCCAACCGGGCATGCTCCTCCGCCTCACCCGCGCCCAACTCCAACATGTCGCCCAGCACCGCCACCGCCCGGCCGCCCTCGGGCACCAGCGTGCCCAGCGTGACCAGCGCCGCCTCCATGGAAGCGGGGTTGGCGTTGTAGCAGTCGTCCACCACCGTGACGCCGTTGCGGCCGTCCAGGATGTTGAGCCTGCGCGCGTACGGCCGCGCGGACTCCAGGCCCTTCACGCACTCCTCGGGGGAGTAGCCCAGGGCCAGCGCCGTCGCGAACGCCGCCGTCGCGTTCTGCGCGTTGTGCGGCCCCACGAAGTGCAGGCGCACCGGCCAGTCCTTCTGGGCGTAGCGCACCGTGGCCACCATCCCGTCGCGCCCCAGCGTGTGCACCGCGGTGAGGCGCACGTCGGCGCCCTCCGCGCGGCCGAACGTGAGGTGCTTCGCGCCGCTGCGCGCGGCCTGATGCACGATGTGCGCGTCGTCGATGTTCACCACCGCGGTGGCCTGCGGGAGCATCTCGCGGAACAGCTCGCCCTCCGCCTCCGCCACGCCTTCCAGGCTGCCCAGGCCCTCCAGGTGCTCCGGCTGGACGACGGTGATGACCCCCGCGTCCGGCTGCACCTTGCGGGTGAGCCTCTCGATTTCGCCGGGCTGGTTCATCCCCACTTCGATGACGGCCGCCACGTGGGACGGCTCCAGCCGGAAGAGCGTGAGCGGGACGCCCACCTCGTTGTTGAAGTTACCCTCCGTCTTCAGCGCGGGGCCCCGCGTGGCCAGGATGGCGCCCACCATCTCCTTGGTGGTCGTCTTCCCGTTGGAGCCCCCCACCGCCGCCACCGGGATGTGGAAGCGGCGGCGGTGCAGCGCGCCCAGCCCGCCCAGCGCGGCCAGGGTGTCGTCGACCTCGAAGAGCGGGTAGCCCTGGGGAAGGGCGGGCAGCGCCCGGCCCCGCTTCACCACCGCCCCGGCGGCCCCCTGTCGCATGGCGCCGTCCACGAAGTCGTGGGCGTCGAAGCGCTCGCCCTGGAGCGCCACGAAGAGGCACCCCGGGGTGAGCGACCGCGTGTCGGTGCAGACGTCGGGAAACCCCGCGGGGACGGCGTCCCCGCGACGGGTCGCACCGGTCGCCTGCACCACCTCGTCATCGGAGAATCGAGCGGCCATGAAGGGGGGAGCCGGAGGGAAGGGGGCCCGGGAGGCCCCCTTCTGGTTTTCAGCCCGGGATGCGGTTGGCCAGCGCCTTCGCGGCGACCTCGCGGTCGTCGAAGGCGAGCTTCTCCGTGCCCACCGTCTGGTAGGTCTCGTGGCCCTTGCCGGCGATGAGGACGACGTCGTCGTCCTTGGCCAGGTTGATGACCTGCTCGATGGCGGCGCGGCGGTCCGCGTCCACGAGGTAGCCCTTCTCCCCGCTCTTCGCCTTGCCCGCGGAGATGCGGCGCAGGCCGCCCTTCTCCAGGCCCGGCGTCACCTGGGAGATGATCTCCTCCGGGTCCTCCGTGCGCGGGTTGTCGCTGGTCACCATCACCAGGTCGGCGCCCTCCGCGGCCACGGTGCCCATCAGGGGGCGCTTGCCCTTGTCGCGGTCGCCGCCGCAGCCGAAGACGACGATGACGCGGCCCTTGGCCAGCGTGCGCGCCGCTTCGATGGAGCGCTTGAGCGCGTCATCCGTGTGCGCGTAGTCCACCAGCACCGCCGGCGCGGGACCGCCCCGGTGGTTCTCCGCGCGGTCCATGCGGCCCGCGACCTGGGAGACCAGCTCGATGCCGCTCTTCACGTCGGAGCGGGAGATGCCCGCGCCCAGCGCGATGCCGGCCGCGAGCATGATGTTCTCCAGGTTGTGGGGCCCCAGCAGCTTGCTCTTCACCTTGATGTCGCCCGCGGGCGTCTTCAGGGTGGCCTCGATGCCCTTGAGCGAATACGTGGCGTCCGCGGCGGAGATCTCACCGGCGCCCAGGCGGCTGAACTTCCACGCCATGCGCTTCTGGCCGCGCAGCTCGTTGTAGACGCGGCTGGCGAAGGTGTCGTCGCCGTTGACCACCGCGGTGCCTGTGGCGGAGAGGTTCTCCACGAAGAGCTTGCGCTTCACCTGGAAGTACTCCTCCAGGTCCTTGTGGTAGTCCAGGTGGTCGCGCGACAGGTTGCTGAAGCCCACCGCCTTGAAGGTGAGCCCGTGCACGCGCTCCTGCGCGAGCGCGTGGCTGGACACCTCCATCACCACCGTCTCCACGCCCGCGTCCACCATCTCGCGGAAGATGCGGTGCAGCTCCAGCGGGTCCGGCGTGGTGTTGGCCAGCTCCGTCGTCTTGCCGCCGAACTTGTAGCCCAGCGTGCCGATGACGCCCGGCGGGTTGGCGCCGGTGTACATGGCGGCCGTCGCGAGGATGGCCTCCAGGAGGTACGTCGTCGTCGTCTTCCCATTGGTGCCCGTGACGCCCAGGAGCGTCAGCTTGTCGGCGGGGCGGCCATGGAAGTTCGCCGCGATGAGGGCCAGCGCCTTGCGAGCGCTGCTCACCTTGAAGAACGGAACCTGCGAGGACTGCCCCTGCTTCTCCGACACCACGGCCACGGCACCGCGCGACACGGCTTCGCCAATGAACTGGGCCCCATCTTCCTTCAGGCCCGGAACGGCGATGAAGAGATCCCCCGGCTTCACGCGCCGCGAATCCTGCGTCACTCCCGTGACGTCGACCGCGGAACGGCCGCCCGAGGTCTGCTCGGCTCCACACCCTGCGAGGACATCCGTCAGCTTCATCTCTTCCCCTTCACACGCATTGCTGATGCGGGGCCTGGAAAGGACACGGCCTCATTGCCGCGTCGCCAGTTCCAGCGTCACCCGAGCCCCCTTCTCCACCAGCGCACCGGCGGGGGGGGTCTGAGACACCACTCGTCCACTGCCTTGCAGCTGTGGCTCCAACGCCGCGGCAAGCAACTTCACCACGGCTTCGCGTCCTGCCTGACCCTGGACATCCGGCACACGCACCGTGCCGTCTTCCGAGGTCTCGGTCACCGCTACCTCCAGACCGGCCCGAACAGGGACGGCCTTCGCCAGCGCCTTCGATGCCGGAGGGGGCACCACGGGCACGGCGGCCGCGGCCACCTCGGCGGGTGCCACCGTCCGGGACGGGGGCACGGCCAGGTGGGCCATGGCGGCGGTAGCGATTTCCTTGAAGGCAGGGGCAGCCACGTTCCCCCCGTATACGTCCGTCGTCGGTTCGTCCAGTACCACGAGAATCACGGCGCGCGGGGCCTCGGCCGGCACCATGCCCGCGAACGACGCGATGCGTTTGTCGGAATACCCCCGCGCGACGGGGTCCGCCTTCTGCGCGGTGCCCGTCTTGCCCGCCACCCGGTAGTCGTCCATGGCCGCCTTGGTCGCGGTCCCTCCCTTGACCACCACGCTCTCGAGCATGCCCACGACCTGGCGCGCCACCCTCTGGGAGACGACCCGCCGCAGCTCCGTGGGCTGGTTCTCCAGCAGCACCACGCCGTCCGGGTCCACGACCTTGGACACGAGGTACGGGCGCATCAGGACGCCGTCGTTGGCCAGCGCCCCGTAGGCCGCCGCCAGCTGCACGGCGGTGGAGGTCATGCCCTGGCCGAAGGACTGGGTGGCCAGGGAGATGTCCGATTTTGGAAACGGGATGACGCCCCGGCTCTCCCCGGTGAGCGCCAGGCCGGTGCGCTCGGCGAAGCCGAAGGCGTGGTAGGCCGCGACCATCTTCTCACGGCCCAGGGTGTCCGCCACCTTGGCGGCGCCGATGTTGGAGGACACCTGGAGGATGCCCTGCGCGTTGAGCCACCCGTGGCGGTGGGTGTCGTGGATGGTGTGGCGGCCAATGCGCAAGGAGCCATTCTCGCAGAAGATGAGCGTGTCCGCGGTGATGGCCTTCTCCTCCAGCGCGGCGGCCACCACGAAGGCCTTCATCGTGGAGCCGGGCTCGAAGGCGTCCAGCGCGGCGCGGTTGCGGATGGCGTTCTTCACGCCGTCCTCTGGCGTGTTGGGGTTGAAGCGCGGGTTGTTGGCCAGCGCCAGCAGCTCACCGGTGCGCGGATCCAACACCACCGCCATGCCCGCGAGCGCCTTGGCGTCGTCCACCGCCTTGGCCAGCGCCTTCTCCGCCACGTACTGGAGGTGGCGATCCATCGTGAGCGTCACGGCGGCGCCCTGGCGCTCCAGGGGATCCATGGCGCCCTGGACCATCAGCTTGCGGCCCTTGGCGTCGCGGAAGCCGGAGGTGCGCGAGTTCTGTCCGGACAGCTCGTCCTCGAAGGCCAGCTCCAGGCCCTCCAGGCCGTGGCCGTCGGTGCCCACCATGCCCACGATGTGCGCGCCCAGCTCGCGCTGGGGATAGAAGCGCTTGGGCTCCTTGGTGAAGCCCAGGCCCGGCAGGCCCAGCGCCTTCACGGCGTCCACTTCCTGAGGCTTCGCTTGGCGCTTCACCCACGCGAAGCGCTTGGCGCGGCCCAGGCGGGCGGCCACGTCGCTGGGGTCCAGGTGCACGGCCTTCGCCAGCTGCCGCGCGGCCTGGGGCACGTCGGGGAGCAGGGACGGGTCCACCCAGATGGAGTCCACCTCCACGCTCTGGGCGAGCGGCGTGCCGCGCCGGTCGAAGATGTCCCCGCGCCGGGCCGGGATGTCGATCTGCCGGACGTACTGGTCCTGCGCCAGGCCGCGCAGCTTCTCCTGCTGGAAGACCTGGAGGGACACGGCGCGGCCGAAGGCCGTGCCCAGGAGCACGAGGAACAGCCCGAACAGGAGCTGGACCCGCAGCTTGAGCCCCTTGGCGTTGGATTCGGGCGGCCGCGAGCTCTTGAAGTCCCTCACCGCTGGGTCCCCCGCTCCGCCACGCGGACGGCCGGGGCCGAGGCGCGGGCCTGCGCGGAGCGCGAATCCTTCACGCGCTCGTCGCCCAGGGACACCACCGCGCCGCCCTTGGGCATGGCCATGCCCAGCTGCTCGCGCGCCACGCGCTCCATGCGGCCCGGGGCCTTGAGCGTGGCCAGCTCCAGCTTCAGCCGGTCGTTCTCCCGGGTCAGCGAGCGGCTCTCGCCCTCCGCGTTGGACAGGCGGTAGCCCATGTCCACCACCAGCACGCGGCTCGTGACGTGGAGGATGCCCACGCCGACGAACAGGGTGAAGAGCATCACCGCGGGCAACAGGTGCAGCAGCACGCCGGCCACGGACACGGAGGGACGCGAGAGGGCCTTGCTCATCGGATTTTCTCCACCGCGCGCAGGTGCGCGCTGCGAGAGCGGGGGTTGGCCTCGACTTCCGCCTCGGAAGCCGCGACGGCCTTCTTGGACACGAGGGCGAAGTCGCCCTGGCTGTTGCAGACGCACACCGGGAAGCCCGGCGGACAGGTGCAGCCGCCCACCAGGGCGCGGAAGGCTTCCTTCACCTTCCGGTCCTCCAGTGAGTGGAAGGAGATGACGGCGGCGCGGCCCCCCACCTTGAGGAGCGACGGCAGCGCGGCGAGCAGCGCGTCCAGCGCCTCCAGCTCCCCGTTCACCGCCATGCGCAGCGCCTGGAAGGTGCGGGTGGCCACGTGGATGCGGTCCGGCCACGCCTTGCGCGGCACGGCGCGCTTCACCACCTCCGCGGCCTCCAGCGTGCGCTGGGGCAGCGCCTTCTTCAGCTCCCGGGCGATGGGCCGCGCGAAGGGCTCTTCCCCGTAGTCGCGCAGCAGCTGCGCCAGGTCGCGCTCGTCGGTGCTGGCGATGAGCTCCGCGGCCGTCTGCCCGCTGTCGCCCATGCGCATGTCCAGCGGGCCGTCCTTCATGAAGGAGAAGCCGCGCTCGGCGACGTCCAGCTGGGGCGAGGACACGCCCAGGTCCACGAGCACGCCGTCCACGGGCAGCAGGTCATGCGCCACGCGGGGCAGGTCCGCGAAGTTGCCCTGCCGCGCCTGGAAGCGCGCGTTCGCGCCCATGCGGGCGGTGGCCGCCGCGAGCGCCACCGGATCGCGGTCCACGCCCACCACCGTGGCGCCCCGGGCGAGGAGCGCTTCGGTGTGGCCACCGCCGCCGAGGGTGCCGTCGAGAATCACCCTGCCCTCCGCCGGGAGCAGCAACTCCACCGTCTCGTGGAGCAGGACGGTCTGGTGCTGGAAGTCCACGGCAGGCCCCGGTGGTGGTTCAGACGAAGGGAGCGCGCGCGAGCTGGAAGGCCGCCCGGGCATCGTTCAGGTGCGGATACAGCTCGAAGGTGTCGTGGGCGCCGGCCGCGCGGAAGATGGCGGCCAGGTACGGCGACAGCCCGGACAGCTTCACGTCTCCTCCCGCGCGGCGGAACGCCTCCGTGCGGGCCATCAGCGGGCGCACGCCGCGGTAGTTCAGGTGCGACACGTCCGCGAAGTCCAGCACCACCTGGCGCGTGCCCCGGTGCAGCCGGTGCATCAGGTCCTCGCACAGCCGCACCAGGTCCGCCTCCTCCAGTTCGCCCTCCAGCATCAGCGTCTCCACGCGCTCGGACGCCGCCACCATCACCCTGTTCCGACGAACCTCCTGCACCTGGTCCATGCGCCTGCCACCCTTCTCTTGACGAACTTCCGGCTGCTGTCGACTTCCCGGCTACGGCTGGCGCAGTTCGCCCAGCACGCGCAACACGTCCTGGGAGGTGGCTTCCTGGCGCGCGTCCTCTTGCGCCTTCGCCCAACCGTCCAGGCTCCACAACTCAATGACCTTGACCATCCCCGCCCACACCACGTCCTTCTCCAGCTTCGCGTACGCCCTGAGGGACGGCGGGATGAGCAACCGGCCCAGCTTGTCCAGCGGGCACTCCTGCGCGCTGGCCACGTACAGCCGCATCAACGTCTTGACCCCCGGCTCCATGGGGTTGCGCCGGGCGAGCGCGGTCTCCAACGCCTCCCACTCCCGCACCGGATAGGCGTGGAGGCAGGGGTCCAGGGCCGTGGTGACGATGAGCCGCTCGTCGTAGGCGCCCACCAGCGTTTCCCGCAGCTTGGCCGGGAGGCTGGTGCGCCCCTTCGCGTCGATCTGGTGCTCATAGACGCCTCGGAACACGCGGGACGATCCACCTTTTCAGCCCAGCACGGGACGGACCACCACTCCTTCCCACTTCTTACCCCTCTGCGGCCGGCATACATACGCGCCCCCCCCAGGGGGGTCAAGAAAGCGCAACAGGATGGAACACCGCCCGCCCGCCGCCGGACATCCGCTGGGGCAGGTGCCGCACGGCCTACCCCTGGAGGTGGGGCAAACTTGAATTTTTCCTCCCCCAGGCCGAGAGTGACGGGCGCGTGAACACGAACGTTCGACTGAAGGTGGCCTACAAGACGCCGCAGTCGTTGGTCGGCGAGTACACCCGGAGCGTGGGCCAGGGCGGCGTCACCCTGGAGACGCGAAGGGCCCTGCCCCTGGGCACCCGGTTCACCTTCGAGCTGCACGCGGGCGGCATGCCCCGCCCGGTGGAGGTGCTGGGCGAGGTGGTCAAGGTGGAGCCCCGCTCCGGCGAGCGCTTCCTGCTCACGGTGCGCTACGACGGCTCCGAGGATCGCAGCCCCCTGGACGCGGTGCTCCAGCACATCTTCGCCCAGGAGGAGCAGAACGGCCTGCGCCGCTTCCCGCGCATGCCGCTGCACCTGCGCGCGCAGGAGAGCGACCCCAAGGCGCCGTCCTTCTTCGTGCGCGACATCTCCCGGGGCGGCGTGGGCCTGGAGGTGGAGGCCCCTGCCCTGCCCAGGGAGGTCCAGGTGGGGGCGCCCTTCCTCATGGAGATGGAGATGAAGGAGGGGCCGCTGCTGCTGCACGGCGAGGTGGCGTGGACGTCGTCGGTGCCGCGCAAGGGCGTGGCGCAGGCGGTGACGCCGGGCTTCGGCGCGACGTTCGGACGGCTGCGGCCGGACATGCTCCAGCGGCTGGAGGCGCTGATGGCGCTGGAGCACCTGCCGCCCGCGCCCTGGCGGGCCCGGGTCAGCTTCGGGCTGGACGCCGTGTCGCGGATGCCCTGAACCCCCAGGGCACCCGCCCCCCTCGGCGGACTACAGCGGGTTGTAGGGGTAGCCGCCGGCCTCTTCCAGGCCCGCCACCACCGTCTCCCGCAGCTGGGCGGGGTCGTACGGGGTGAAGGCGTCCAGCGCGGAGAGGCGCTTGAGCTCCAGCGCGAGCACGTCTCCCTTGAGCGTGGCGCACAGCGCGCGGCGGGTGCGCTCGAAGGCGCGCGCGGTGGACTCCATCGCGTACAGCCTCACCAGCGCCACGCGCACCGGGTCCAGCACGCCGCCGGCGGCGGACTGACGGGTGCGCGTCACCATGGAGTCCAGCGCGTACGCGTCCATCACCACGTCCGCCAGCGCGGCCATGACCTCCTGGTGCTTGTCCAGCTCCGTGCCGAACGCCTCCGCGGCCAGGCGCATGCCGTGGATGGCCAGGTGCTTGGCGCACTCGGCGGCGACCTCCTCGTGGGCCAGCGCGTCCTCGCGGCCCGCGCGGGGACGCTCGCCCCGGCTCAGCTCCTCCGCCACGGAGCGCCCCTGCGCGAACAGCGGCAGGTCGCCCTTCACGGCGCGCTTGAGGAGCATGCCGGTGATGAGCATGCGGTTGATCTCGTTGGTGCCCTCGAAGATGCGGTTGATGCGCGCGTCGCGGTAGGCGCGCTCCACCGGGTACTCCTCGATGTAGCCGGCGCCGCCGTGCACCTGCACCGCGTCGTCCACCAGGAAGCCCAGGGCCTCCGAACCGAAGACCTTCATGATGGAGGCCTCGGTGGCGAACTCCTCCATGGCGGCGATGACGTGCGCGTCGTAGTCCGCGTCCGAGCGCTCCTTCGCGGCGAGCCGCCCGTCCACCAGGCCCGCGGTGCGGTACGTCATGCTCTCCACCGCGTAGACGAGCGCGGCCATGCGCGCCAGCTTCTCGCGGATGAGCGGGAACGTGGCGATGGGCGCCTTGAACTGCTTGCGCTCCTGCGCGAACCGGAGCGCGTTGCCCAGCTGGAGCTTCATGCTGCCGATGACGCCCGCGCCCAGCTTCAGCCGGCCGTAGTTGAGGATGTTGAAGGCGATGCGGTGGCCCTTGCCCAGCTCGCCCAGCAGGTTCTCCGCGGGCACCTTCGCGTCCTCGAAGTAGAGCGGACAGGTGGACGAGCCGCGGATGCCCATCTTGTGCTCCTCCGGGCCCACGGTGAGGCCCGGGGTGTCCTTCTCCACGATGAAGCCGGTGAACTTGTCACCGTCCACCTGCGCGAAGACGACGAACACGTCCGCGAAGGCCGCGTTGGTGATGTAGAGCTTGGAGCCGTTGAGCAGGTAGTGCTGGCCGTCCGCGGAGCGCACCGCCTTCGTCTTCGCCCCGCGCGCGTCGCTGCCGCTGCCCTGCTCCGTCAGCGCGTACGCCGCCACCCATTCCCCCGTGGCGAGCTTCGGCAGGTACTTCGCCTTCTGCTCCGCGTTACCGAACCACACGATGGGCAACGACCCGATGCCCGTGTGCGCGCTGGACGTCACCGACCAGGAGCCCAGCAGGCTCATGGCCTCCGCGAGGAGCAGCGACGTCGTCTTGTCCAGGCCCGTGCCGCCGTAGGACTCCGAGATGTCCACGCTCAACAGGCCCAGCTCGCCCGCGCGGCGCAGCAGGTCGCGCAAGAGCGCGTTGTCCTTGCCCTCGATGCGCTCGGCCAGGGGCAGCACCTGCTCGCGGCAGAACTGGAGCGCCGTCTTGAAGAAGAGCCGCTGCTCCTCGGAGAACCCCTCCGGCGTGAGGATGCGGGTGGCGCCCACCTCCTGGAAGAGGAACGTGCCCCCGGCGAGGACATCCTGGGGACGCGAAGCGGGCTCGGTGACGGCGACCATCGACAACCTCCGGGGAGGGAGCAGTGGCCCCTCCGAAGCCTTCATGGAAAAAGGCGCGCGGCACTCTAGGGCGCGCGGCCCGCTGGGGGTAGTAGCGGCGCGAGCACGCGGCCTCAATGCGATGACGGTCCCCCCGGAGCGCGCGCCCGCCAGGAGGGCAGGAGACTGCGTGGAGCGCCGCCTACGGGGTTCCCGCGTCCCGCGCGGGCCTGGGCGTCGGGTACACGAGGCAGAGCGTGTCGAAGAGCCCGTCCCCCGGCGCGACGTACGTCCCGCCAAGCGCCCGCGCCACCTGCGCCAGCTCCGTGCCGAATGACGGGACGAGGCAGAGGTCCTCCGACGTGGTGAAGCGCCCCTTGAGCCGGGAGAGCTCCCGCCGCAGCGTCGCGATGTCCTGGCGCCCCGCACGCACCGGCACGGACGGGCCGTTGCGGTCCGGCCCGGGCAGCTTTCCCACGCTCGTCGCCAGCTCGAAGCCGTCCGCCCGCTGGATGATGCGCAGCTTCCCGGGCGCCACCTCCGCCAGCCACTCCCGGAAGCCCTCCTCGTCGCGCAGCACCAGCCGGTAGGCCACCGGCGCGTCCGGATGCCGGAGCCACACCGACGCCCCCTGCGCCCGCAGCACCGCCAGCGTGTCGGACACTTGTGCGAGGAACGTGTCCGGGTCACCCACCGTCAGCAGCACGTCCCGGCCCCGCACCCGCTCCGCCAGCCGGTCCGCGTCCCGGGTCCGGGACGGAACGAAGGACTGTGTGTCCATTCGAACCTGTTCTCCAGACATTTCCATGATTAGCAGTTGTTCTGGGAGAGGCTCGCCATAGACAGGGGCGGACGGGGGCGCGACGGTCGCGTCCACCCAGGTCCCGGCGTCCCCCAGGGGGGTAGAAAGGGCCCCTTCTCCGCTGGGCGGGTGGGTCACGGAGGACGCCGGCGGGGCGGCGCTCGCGGGGGTGGGCTCACGGCAGCCGCTGGAGGCCAGGTTGCTCAACAAGAGGAGGAAGAATGCACGGTTACGGGAGCGGGCTGGCGAGCGCAGCGGAATATTCCACCCTGAGCGTCTGAATGGTCCCATGATAGCGTCTCGCGATTTTCCCGAAGGACTCCCTCCAGAAGGAGCCGATTCGAACGTGCCGCAGCCTTCCGCGGGCCTCCAGTTCGGAAAGTACAAGCTGCTCGAGCGCATCGCGACGGGCGGCATGGCGGAGATCTACCGCGCCCGGATGACGGCGGTGGCGGGCGTCACGAAGCCGGTGGTCATCAAGAAGATCCTCCCCGGCTACGCGGACGACAACGCGTTCGTGTCCATGTTCATCAACGAGGCGCGCATCGCCCTGGGGCTGTCCCACGGCAACATCGCGCAGATCTTCGACTTCGGAGAGGTGGGGGGCGAGTACTTCCTGGCGATGGAGTGGGTGGACGGCCATCCGCTGTCGCACGTGATGCGCCGGGCCCGGGCCAAGGGGCTGCCCGCGCTGCCGCCGCCCCTCGCGGTGCTGGTGGCCATCGACATGCTGAGAGGGCTGGCGTACGCGCACACGCGGCTGGACGACAACGGCCGGCCGCTGCACATCGTCCACCGCGACGTGAGTCCGCAGAACGTGCTCCTCTCCTTCGAGGGGCAGGTGAAGCTGGTGGACTTCGGCATCGCGCGGGCACGGCTGGCCGGGCGCGGGGACACGAAGGCGGAGGCGGCGAAGGGCAAGTACGTCTACTTCGCGCCGGAGCAGGCGCGGGGCGAGGCGCTGGACGCGCGCACGGACGTGTTCGCGGCCGGCACCGTCCTCTACGAGATGCTCTGCGGACGCCGCCCCTTCGAGGGCACGCTGCAGGAGGTGCTGCGGAAGATCTCGCTGGGCGACTTCCCAAGGCCGCGCGAGTGGACGCCGGGGATCCCGGCCGCGCTGGAGCGCATCCTGCTCACCGCGATGGCCACGAGCCCGGATCAGCGCTACCCCACCGCGCAGGCCTTCGCGGAGGCCCTGGCGCGGCAGCTCCACGTCACCGCGCCCGACGTGTCCACCAGCGACCTGGGCCACTTCATGGGCTACCTCTTCGAGCCGGAGCTCGTGGAGGCGGGCCGGCCCGTGCAGCTGCCGCGCGAGTTCATCGCCCAGGTGGGCCGCTGGAGCGGTGTCGCGGAGCCGCCGCCCGTGCCGACGCCGCCGGAGCTGCTGCGCTCCACCCTCGAGCCGCGCGGGGTGCCCCGGGGCGACCTGACGACCCAGCCGCTCCCCACGCAGGCGGTGCCGTCCTCGCCGCCGTCCGCGTGGCACCGCTCCCTGCGCGGCTGGGCGGTGCGCGGCGCGCCGGTGGTGGTCGCCGCGCTCGTGGCCACGTGGCTGGGCCTGGTCGTGGGCGGCTCCAACACGTTCGCGGTGGAGCTCAGCTCGTCGCCCGCGGGCGCCAGCATCCGCGTGGATGGCCGGATGCTGCCGGAGACGACGCCCACGCTCGTCACCCAGCTGCCGTCGGACACGGAGCACACGCTGGAGGTGTTGCTGCCGGGCATGGTGCCCTGGAGCCAGCGCGTGCACGCCGAGCACGGCACCACGCTCGCGGTCCATGCCCGGCTCCTGCCGAAGCGGCCCGCCGCGGCGCGGGCCCTGGTGAACCCGGGCCAGGGAACCCCGCCCGTGTCCGGCGCCCGCTACCCCACGGGGGGACCGTTCACGCTCAGCGCGGTGGCGCACGCCATCCGCATGCCCCCACCCGCCGCGGCGCGCATGCGGTTGGATCCGTCCCGCGTCTACGGCCTGCGCGTGGAGGGGTACGTGTCGTTGGGCGGCCCGCTGCCGGTGGCCCAGGCGGTCTACTTCCTGGAGGGCGGCTCGGCCCTGGCCGCGCACGACAGCTTCGGCGTGGTGGGCACCGACGAGGTGCTGGTGCAGAACGCCTCCGCCCTCTCCGTGTTCTTCTGGGACGACCGCCGGGACGACAACCGCGGCGCGCTCCAGGTGCACGTGCATGAACAGACGAACGACGCGCTCCCGCCCCGGCAGGCCGCCGCGGGCGTCACCACGCTGCTCCTGGACTCGTACCGCCACGCCGTCTCCCTGTCGCCTCACGATGGCTTCACGCTGAAGGAGCTGGATCCCTCCACCACCTACCGCGTCGTCGTGCGCGCGGGTCCAGAGCCGGCTCGCACGCGCGGCTTCAACGGCGGCGAGGTGGACGCGGTGCTCGCGCTACACGGCGCGGGCGAATCCCCGGCCACGTCCCCCGGCACCCTGGAGGTCCTGGAGGTCAACCAGCCCACGGTGATGCGGGGCGCGCGCTGGCTGCGGCTCGCGTTCCCGGACGACGACCCGGGCGACAACTCCGGCGGCCTCACCCTGGAGGTGACGCCGGTGGCGCCGCTCCATCAATAGCGGGTGCCACCGGGCGCTACAGCCCGCAGGCGGCCTGTTGCTGAAAAATTGATCATCCGGACTCCGCCCCTACCCTGGGCCGCCACGGAGGACGCTCATGAAGAAGCTGATGGCGGTGCTGGCCCTGGGGATCGCGGTGATGGCCACGGTGGGACTTTCCACCCGAGTGGATGCGCGGCCTGGAAGCATGGCGGACGAGGGGCCGACCGATGCCCAGATTGACGCGGTCCTGGACGCGCAGGCACACGAGGTCATGGTCCGGCTGTTGGAAGCACAGCGCAATGCCCACGGGATGACAAAGCTTCCCCGGTAAACTCGTGGCATCCGGCGGGGCACGGTGCTACGACCGGCGCTCGCTTCGGTGCTCATCCCACCCGCCCACGAGGGGGCCATGCCAGAAGGGTCCGCTGCACTCCAGCTCCAGGTTGGAGACCGGGTCGTCTACCCCAACCAGGGGGTCTGTCGCGTCGCCGCCATCGATGTGAAGGAGGTGGCGGGACAGAAGCTCACCTTTGTCACCATGCGCCGGGAGGAAGACGGCGCCGTCGTGATGGTGCCGCAAGGAAAGATTGTCTCCATCGGCGTGCGCAAGGTGGCCAGCCCCGCGGACGTGGAGGAGATCTACGCGTTCCTCCGCTCGGACAGCGACAAGGCCGACCTGGACTGGAAGCAACGCGCGCGCACCAACCTGGACCGCATGACCCAGGGCGGCATCCTGGGCCTGGCGGAGGTGGTGAAGGGCCTCCAGGTCCTGAGCGAGCTGCGGCCGTTGCCCACCAAGGAGCGCGAGCTCTACGACAACGCCCGGCACCTGCTCGTCTCGGAGGTCGCCGCCGCGCTGGGCACCGCCGAGGCCAACGCCGAGGACTCCATCGACATCGTCCTCTTCCCGCCCGGCAAGGAGCGCCCCAAGCGCACCGCCGCCGAGTTCGCCCGGCCCGGAGGCGACGAGGACGACATGGACCTCGACGGCGACCTCATGGGGCTGGAGGGCGGAGAGCTGGACCTGCCCTCGGACGAGGAGCCGCAGGCCGAGCCGGAAGAGGAGTCCTCCGAGGAAGGCGCGGAGGAGGAAGGCGGCGAGGAGGCGGCCGAGGACGCCCCCAAGAAGCGCGGCCGTCCGCCCAAGGCCAAGCCCGCCGAGGGCGCCGAACCCGCGGCCCCGAAGAAGCGCGGCCGTCCGCCCAAGCCGAAGCCCGAGGTGACGGCCGCGGAGGCCGCCGAGCCCGCCGCGCCGAAGAAGCGCGGCCGTCCGCCCAAGGCCAAGCCCCCGGAGGGCGCCGCGCCCGCGGAGCCCGCCGCGCCGAAGAAGCGGGGTCGTCCGCCCAAGGCCCGTCCGCCCGAAGGCGAGTGAACCCCTGGACCCCACGGCCCTCCCGGCCGCCCGGCCCGCGCCCCTCGCGCGCGCCCGGCACCGCGCGAGGGCCTTCCCGCCGAGGTGACGCCCCGTGATTCGCGTCGTGACGCTGGACCCTTTCGACGACAAGCAGCTCGCCAAGTTCAACCGCACGCTCTACACGGCCTTCGGCGTGGGCAGCGAGCACAGCGGCTCCGCGGAGGTGCCCGCGGGCATGTCCGAGCCCCTGGACGCGGAGAAGCTGCTGGACGAGGTGAAGGGCATCCGGGCCTACAAGGACGACAAGGTGCTGCTGCTCACCTCGCGAAAGCTGAAGGACCGCGACCTGCCCAGCGGCAAGGCGCCCACGTCCGGCTTCGCGCGGTACGGCAAGGACCGGGCGGTGCTCTCCATCGCGCCGTACAAGGACCTGGAGACGGGCTACAAGGCCATCGCGCGCCACGCGCTGCACCAGCTGGGCACGCTGTGGGAGCTGCACCACTGCCTGGATCCGCGCTGCTCGATGTACCCACCCTGGACGCCGTCCTTCAACCAGGGCGACCACATCTTCTGCACCTTCTGCCGCGAAAAGAGCGAGCAGAAGATCCGTCTTGCCAAGTCCTAGGCTCGCGCGCGCCCTGCCCCTCGTGGAGCTGGGGGGCCTGCTCCTCGTCGCGCTCGGGTGCCTCGTCTTCCAGCTGCGGCTGCCGGGCCGGCTGCCCACGGACGCGGACGAGCGCGCCGTCGCGGACGTGCTGACCCGCGACGCGCGTCCTGGGGACGCGGTGCTGCTGTTCCCCTGGTGGACCGAGCGCGCCCGGCTCTTCGTGCCGCCCTCCGTGCCCGTGTACGGGTGGCTGGAGTCGGACCGCGCGGACCTGAGCGCGCACCCGCGCATCTGGGTGCTGGGCCAGCCGGAGCTGCCTCGCTCGGATGCGGCGGCGTTCGACGCGGCCTTCCTGCCCGGCCGCAAGGCGCTGGGCCCGGAGTCGCGGCTGGGCCCGCTGTCGCTGCGCCTCTATGAGAACGGCCGCTACCGCCCCCGCCACTGGGTGGCGAGCGAGTCCGCGAGCGCGGCGCGCGTGTACCTGGAGCAGCCGGACGGCTCCCGCCGCGACTGTCCATTCGACGGGCGCGCGCACCGCTGCCCCGGCCCGCCGCACCTGTACGTCGCGCCGGAGTGGCACGAGATCCTCTACGAGCCCCGGCACTGCCTGTGGATGCACGCGCCGGGAGGACCGCAGCGGCTGGTGGCGGAGTTCGCCAACGTCCCCTCGGGCATGGGCCTGCGGCTGGAAGGCGGCATCATCTTCGAGTTCGCGCACCCGAAGGACCCGCGCCTGAGCACCGCGTACCTGGGCGTGGACGACGCGGCCACGGGCGAGCGCCTGCTGGACGTGGCCATCCCCCCGGGCCGCGAGGGCGTGCAGAAGGCGGAGGTGGTGCTGCCGCCAGGGCCTCCTCGCACGGTGAAGGTCTGGGTGCAGGCGGACAACGCGGAGTCGCGGCAGGTGTGCCTGGACGTGATGGCGCTGGAGCCAGCGGTGGGGGTGAAGCCGTGACGGGCCGGGCGGCGACGCGCGAGGAGAAGCTCTCGGCCCTGGCGCTGTGGGTGCTGGCGTTCGCGGCGCTGTGGAGCACCGAGGCCGCGGTGGGCTTCACGCGCGACGAGAGCGTCTACTTCGCCGCGGCGGAGGGCTACGCGAGCTGGTTCCGGCTGCTCCTGCATTCACCCGCGCAGGCGTTCACCGATGCCGCCATCGTGCGCGCGTGGGACTACAACCACGAGCACCCGGCGCTGATGAAGACGCTGTTCGGGCTGAGCCACCTGCTCTTCCATGACGGCCTGGGCCTGATGCGGGACGCGACGGCCTTCCGGCTGCCCGCGTTCGCGATGGCGGCGCTGGTGCCCGCGCTGTGCTTCCTGTTGGGCAGCGCACTGTATGGCCGCACCGCGGGGTGGTTCGCCGCCCTCTCCTTCCTGCTGGTGCCCCGGCAGTACTTCAACGCGGAGCTGGCGTGCTTCGACATGCCGGTGGCCGCGATGTGGCTGCTCGTCGTGTACTGCTTCTGGCGCGCGCTGGAGGACACCCGCTGGGGCATCGCGTGCGGCGCGGCGTTCGGCCTGGCCATCGCCACGAAACACAACGCCCTCTTCCTGCCGTTCGTGCTGACGCCCTTCGCGCTGTGGCGCGCGTGGCACGCGAGCGAAGGCCTCCCGGAGGCCCGCGCGCGGCTGGGCCGCTTCGTGGGGCTCTTCGCGGCGGTGGCGGTGCTGTACGGCGCGCTCGTGCTGTTCATGGGCGGGAGCGCCGCGTTCCAGCGGCGGTTCCTGCTGCTCAGCCCGCAGACGCTGTTCTTCGTGGGGCTCGCGGTGGGCTGCGCGCTGCTGCTCCGGGACCTGCGGCGGGTGAGCCTGCCGGTGACGCGGGCGCTGGTGCCCATCGCCGCGATGGCGGTGCTGGGCCCCGTCATCTTCTACCTGCACTGGCCCTACCTGTGGCACGCGCCGGTGGACCGCACCGCGTGGTACCTGGCCTTCCACGCGACCCACAACCACTACGCCTGGTTCTACCTGGGCACGCTGATGCGGGGGCCGCCCTTCCCGCTCACCTACGTGGTGGTGAAGACGGCGCTGACGGTGCCCACCAGCCTCTTCGCTCCGATGGTGACGGGCTTCGCCGCGCTCGTGGGCCGGGCGCTCCTGAGCGTGAGCGCGCGCACGCGGGCCTGGGTGCGGATGCCCACGCCGGCGGAGGCGCTGGTGGGCGTCAACGCGGTGACGTCCATCCTCATCATCAGCCACCCGCAGGTGCCTCACTTCGGCGGCGTGAAGCACTGGTTCCCGTCCATGCCCTTCCTGGGCATCCTGGCGGGCGCGGCGGTGGCGCGCGGCTGCTTCGCGCTGTGGGAGGTGCTGAAGGCGCGGAGGCCGTCCGTGTCACCGCTGGCGGTGACCGTGCCGGTGTTCGCGCTGCTGCTGGCGCCCGCGCTGCTGGCGCTGGTACGGGTATTCCCTTACGGGACGGCGGCGTACTCGGAGCTCGCGGGGGGCCTGCCGGGCGCGGCGACGCTGGGCATGCAGCGGCAGTTCTGGTCCAGCCACGTCACCGGCGTGCTGCCGTGGATCAACGCCCACGCGAAGCCGGGCGCGCGCATCTACCTGCACGAGGTGAATGGCTTCTCGTTCCGCGACTACCAGCGCAACGGGATGCTGCGCGACGACGTGCGCGCGGTGAACAGCCCCTTCGACGCGGACATCGTCGCGTACCAGTACCACCAGGAGTTCCGCGAGCACGAGTTCCTCACGTGGCAGGCCTTCGGCACGCGCACGCCCGTCACCGGGCTGTACCTGGACGAAACGCCGCAGGTCGTTGTCTACCAGCGCCCGGAGTAATCCCGGCCTGACATAACGCAGAAGGCCATGTGCACGACCGTGCACTCGGCGTGCTGGCGAGCCTCACGGGCTGAGGGAACGGATGGGAAGTCGAGGGACCAGGGTAGGCTCCAGGTGTCTGCCACTCCACCCTGCTGGGAGGGATACATGACTCGCTGGACGGGATTGCTGACAGTGCTGGCACTGGGCGCGGCGTGCACCGACACGAAGCCGCCCGAGCGGGTGGCGCGGGCCCAGGTGAAGCGCACCGGCCCGGCGACGATGGAGGTCGTCCCCTCGGCGGGGCAGCTCCCCTACTGCATGCTCTTCACGATGTCCGAGAAGGGCGTCATCCGGCAGCTCACGCTCACGCGCGAGAACCGCTCCATCCGCTGCGACGCGAACAGGCCCGTCGCCAACACCAGCTTCCGGGTGCCGGTGCAGGAAGGGAAGGTGCGCCTCTACGTCTTCTTCTCCGACGACCGGGTGCCCGCGGGATCCGTGGCGCAGCAGCTCTACGACTTGCGCGACCGGGAGCGCGTCACCGCCATGGACCTGCGGCTGCCGGGGCGCGTCTTCGTGGAGACGCTGGAGTTCATGCCGGAGGCGGGCGAGCCAGAGCAGACGGGCGGCGTGGTGGGCGCGGGCGGTGTCGTGACGTCCCACGGTGGCGCGGGTGATGCCGACGCCGGTTCCAGCATGCTGTCGTTGCAGCCCGCGGCGGAATGACCGGCCGCGAGCCGGCGGGAGACACAGAGAGCCCGCGCCGGCCGCGTGCGTGTCCGGACGTGAAGAAGCCCGAGGGTGATGCTGCCCCCCGGGCTTCGGTGCTGCCTCGGAATGTGGAGGGCCGGGGCCCCCCTGCTCAGTTCAGCCAGCCGCCGTTGTGCGCCACCCGGTCACGCTGGGCCTGACGCTCGCGCTGCTGCCGCTCGCGCTCCAACCGGGCCTGACGCTCGCGCTCCTGACGCTCGCGCTCCAGCCGGGCCTGACGCTCGCGCTCCTGACGCTGCCGCTCCTGACGCTCGCGCTCCAGCCGGGCCTGACGCTCGCGCTCCTGGCGCTCCCGCTCCCGCCGCTCGCGCTCCAGCCGGGCCTGACGCTCGCGCTCCTGACGCTGCCGCTCCAGCCGGGCCTGCCGTTCGCGCTCCTGACGCTCGCGCTCCATGCGGGCCTGGTCCTGGCGGCTCACGAAGGGGGTGGCCGCGTGGTAGTCCGCCGCCATCACCGGCGAGCTCGCGATGAGCGCCACAGCCACCACCATCTTCTTGAACATTGCCTTCATGACCTGCCTCCGTGAGCCGCGTTGTTGCTGCGTTCTGAACCTTCTGACGGAGGAGGCGCCGGCTGATTCAAAGGCTCCACGATGAAGCGGGGCCGCCCCGATTCTCCTCGGAGCGGCCCCGGCGGAAACAATCCGAAATTGAAGCGGCGTGACGCCCGCTCAGTAGGCCTCGCGGGCCATCGCCAGCAGGTCCGGCTCGGTGACGGCGCGAGGGTTTCCCTGGTGGGACGCGTCCAGGAAGGCCTTCTCCGCGATGCGCGGCAGGTCCTTCTCCTCCACGCCCGCGTCGCGAAGCCGCGCGGGAATCCCGATGGCCTCCGCCAGCGTGCGCACCCGCTCGATGGCGTTGCCCGCGCGCACCTCCTCGCGCGCGTTGGACGAGTCCCCCAGCGCCGCGGCGATGCGCGCCAGCCGCGCGGTGCTCGCCGCGCGGTTGAACTCCATCACCACGGGCAGGACGATGGCGTTCGCCAGGCCGTGCGGCACGCCGGAGATGGGCGTGAGCGCGTGCGCCAGCGCGTGGCTCGCGCCCAGGCCCTTCTGGAAGGCCATGGCGCCCTCCATCGCCGCCGCCATCATGTCCGTGCGCGCCGCCAGGTCGCGCCCCTCCTTCACCGCCGTCACCAGCGACCGCCCCACGCGCATCACGCCGTCGATGGCCACCGCGTCCGCGAGCGGATGGAAGCCATTCGCGAGGTACGCCTCGATGCAGTGGGTGAGCGCGTCCATGCCCGTGGCCGCCGTGACCGACGGGGGCAGCCCCAACGTCAGCTCCGGGTCGATGATGGCGGCCTTCGGCAGCAGGTGCGGGCTGAAGATGACCGTCTTGCGGCCCGTGTCCGCCAGCGTCACCACGCCCGAACGCCCCACCTCCGAACCCGTGCCCGCGGTCGTGGGGATCGCGATGAGCGGCGGCAGGTCGTCGCGCACGTACTGGTCGCCGCCCTTCGCGTCGTCATACCGGCTGAGCGGCGGCTCGTGCGTGGTGAGCAACTGCACCAGCTTGCCCGCGTCCAGCGCGCTGCCACCGCCCAGGGCGATGACCCCGTCGCTCCGGTGCGCGCGGTATGCATCCAGGCCCGCGAACACGTCGCGCTCGGTGGGGTTGGGCTCCACGCCGTCGAAGACCGCGCAATCCAGGCCCGCGCCCCGGAGCACGTCCGTGACGCGCGCGGCGAGGCCGGCCTTCACCACGCCCGCGTCCGTCACCAGCAGCGGGCGCTTCATGCTCAGCCGCGCCGCGTGCGCGGGCAGCCTCTGGAGCGCGCCCGCGCCGAACACGATGCGCGTGGGCCAGGCCATCTCCGTGACACGCGGCTCCGCGGGAATGTCGAAAGGCTTCATGGAAGGTCCTCCTTCAGATGAGCTCCAGGTAGCGCTCCAGCTCCCAGGAGGTGACCGCCCGCTCGTACTGGCGCACCTCCCACTCGCGGGTGCGCACGAAATGGTCGACGAAGCCCTCGCCCAGGATTTCGCGGGCGCGCTCGCTGTTCCTCAGGAGCGCCACCGCGTCCTTCAGGCTGCGCGGCAGGGGTCGGGTGTTCTTCGCCTCGTAGGCGTTGGACAGCACCGGCGCGGGCGGCTCGATTTCGTTCTCGATGCCCCACAGGCCCGCGGCCAGGCTCACCGCCATGCCGATGTACGCGTTCATGTCCGCGCCCAGCTGGCGGTACTCGATGCGCATGGACTTGCTGCCGTCGCCGATGACGCGCAGGGCGCAGGTGCGGTTCTCCAGGCCCCACGTCGCGGTGGTGGGCGCCCAGGTGTTCTCCACGCTGCGCTTGTAGCTGTTGATGGTGGGCCAGTAGAGCGCCGTGAGTTCCGGCATCAGCGCCAGCTGCCCGCCGATGTAGTGCCGCATCAGCCGGCTCATCCCGTGCTTCTGCGACGGGTCGTGGAAGAGGTTGTCCTCCCCCTTCAGGTTCCACAGCGACTGGTGCACATGTCCCGAACAGCCGGGCAGCTTCGGGTGCACCTTCGCCATGAAGCACGCGGACACGCCGTGCCGCGCGCAGATCTCCTTCACCACCGTCTTGAACAGCGCCGCGCGGTCCGCCGCCAGCTCCAGCGTGTCGTACCGGATGGCGGCCTCGAAGACGCCGGGCCCCGTCTCCGTGTGGAAGCCCTCGATGTCGAGCCCGTACGCGTTGCAGCCGTCGATGAGGGCGTGCACCAGCGGCGCGTTGAGGGACGTGCGCAGCCACGAATAGCCGAACATGCCCGGCGTCAGCGGCGTGAGGTTCTGGAAGCCCTTCTCATGCAGGCTCTGGGGCCCCTCCTTGAAGAGGAAGAACTCGTACTCCGCGCCGAACTTCGGCAGGAAGCCGAGCTTGCGCGCGCGCTGGCCCATCTTCTGGAGCAGCTGGCGGGGGCTGGCCTCGAAGGGCGTGCCGTCCGGGTTCACGAAGTCCAGCAGGAACGCCGCCGTGTCCGGCTCCCACGGGATGATGCGCGCGGTGGACAGGTCCACCTTCGCGGGCGTGTCCGGGTAGCCCGTGTGCCAGCCCGTCACCTTCGTGTTGTCCAGCAGCTCGTCGCCCAGGTCCCAGCCGAAGACGACGTCGCAGAAGCCCATGTGGCTCTTCGCGGCGCTGTAGAACTTCTCCAGCGAGATGTACTTGCCGCGCCACACGCCATCCATGTCGATGGCGCCCACCTTCACCTTGCGGACGCCCTTCTCCTCCATCCACCGGCGCAGGGAGTCCATGTCCCCCTGCTGACCGGGCGCCGCGCGCTGCGAGCCCTCGCCGCGCTCCTTCGCGCGGACACGGCGGGCCATCGCCGGATGCGGGAGCACCTTGGCCTTGGGACGCGACGCCATCGGGACCTTCCTTTTCGTCATCGGATTCGCTGCGGTGGAGTGCGAAGGGGAGGACGCGCGGGCCGTCAGGGCGACGGCAGCTTCGTCCACACGGCCTTCGTCTGGAGATAGCCATCCAGCGCGTGGTGGGACAGGTCCCGGCCCCAGCCGGATTCCTTGTAACCGCCAAAGGGCGCCGCGTCGTCGAACTCGTTGAAGCAGTTGATCCACACCACGCCGCTCTTCACCTGCTTCGCCAGCGCGTGCGCCTTCGCCACGTCGTGCGTCCAGAGGGACGCGGCCAGGCCGTAGGGCGTGCTGTTCGCCAGCGCCAGCGCCTCCGCGTCGTCGCGGAAGCGCATGCAGCTCAGCACGGGCCCGAAGATCTCCTCCTGGGCGATCCGCATGTCCGGCTTCACGTCGCCGAAGAGGGTGGGCTTCACGAAGCAGCCCTTCGCCTTGAGGCCCTCCGTGTCTCGCCCACCACCCGCGAGCAGCTTCGCGCCCTGCTGCTTGCCGCTCTCGATGTAGCCCAGCACGACCTCCATCTGCTTCTGGCTCACCAGCGCGCCCATCTCCGTGGACGACTCCAGCGGGTCGCCCACCTTCAGCGCGCGCGCCTTCTCCGCGAGCTTCGCGACGAACGGCTCATAGGCGCGCTCATGCACCAGCACGCGGCTGCCCGCGTTGCACGTCTCGCCCTTGTTGCTGAAGATGCCCCAGAAGCACGCCTCCACCGCGCGGTCGAAGTCCGCGTCCGGGAAGATGATCTGCGGGCTCTTGCCGCCCAGCTCCAGCGTCAGCTTCTTCAGGTTGCTCGCGGCCGACGCCTGGAGCAGCCGGCGCGCGGTGCGGCCAGAGCCGGTGAAGGAGATCTTGTCCACGTCCGGGTGCCGCGCGATGGCCTCGCCCGCGGGGTCGCCCAGGCCGGTGACGATGTTGATGACGCCGGGCGGGAAGCCCGCCTCCAGCGCCAGCGCGCCCAGCTTCAGCGCGGTGAGCGGCGTGTACTCGGAGGGCTTCACCACCACCGTGCACCCGGAGGCCAGCGCGGGCCCCAGCTTCCACCCGAGCATGCACGTGGGGTAGTTCCACGGGATGATGGCGCCCACCACGCCCACCGGCTCCTTGAGCGCGTAGGTGTGGAAGGGGCCGTCCACGGGCAGCACCTCGCCCATGATGGTGCTGGCCATGTCCGCGAAGTTCGCGAGCGTCGCGGCGCCCGGCGCCACGTCCCCCCGGATGGCGTCCTTGAAGGTCTTGCCGTTGTTCAGCGACTCGATGAGCGCGAACTCCTCGCGGCGCTCGTAGAGCAGGTCCGCCAGCTTGCGCAGGAGCTTGCCGCGCTCGCGGCCCGTCATCCTCCCCCACGGCCCGGACTCGAACGCGCGGCGCGCGGCCTTCACCGCGCGGTCCACGTCGGCGGCCGTGCCCGCGGGCGCGTCACACAGCTTCTGTCCGGTGGCGGGGTTCGTCACCGCGAAGGTGCCACCTTCGATGGGGTCCACGGTCTGCCCGTCGATGAGCAGCTTGAGCACGGGGAGCTTGGGAGTGAGCGAACGAGCGTCGGTCATGACGAAGCCTCGGGTGAGCACGGCGCGCGGGCGGCCGGAAGTGCCGGGCACCGGACACGGACGGCAGGACACGGTAGGAATGGGTCCATGACGCGGCAACCCGTCCCCATGAAGAACGTCCTGCTGCTGAAAGCCGGCGACGCGGCGAACTCCGTGCGCCTGTCCGTGGGCGACTACGAGCAGTGGTTCCTGCGAACCATCGGACTGTCGGGCCGGCGATTCGACATCCTCCCCGTGCACCAGGGCGCGCCCCTCCCGAAGGACGCGAAGGGCTACGACGCGGTGATGATGACGGGCTCCCCCCTGTCGGTGACGCGGCGCGAGCCGTGGATGGAGCGCGCCGGGGCCTTCATGGTGGAGGCGGGCGAGCAGGGCATCCCCGTGCTCGGCGTGTGCTTTGGCCAACAGCTGCTCGCCGAGCAGTACGGCGGCCAGGTGACTCGCAATCCCAACGGCCGTGAGACGGGCACCGTGGAGGTGACGCTCTCACCGGAGGGGCGCGTGGATCCGCTCTTCACCGGCCTGCCAGCGCGCTTCGCCGTCCAGGCCACCCACGAGGACGTCGTCTCCCGCCTGCCGAAAAGCGCCACGGTGCTCGCGGGCAACGCCAACACCGCGAACCAGGCGCTCGCGTTCCGCCCCAACGTGCGCGGCGTGCAGTTCCACCCGGAGATGCCCGCGGAGGCCATGCGCGCGGTCATCCTCGCCCGCGAGGAGAACCTGGAGACCCTGGCCCGCGAGAAGGGCGTCCCGCCGGGCGAGTACGTCCCCCAGCTCCTGTCCGGCATCACCCCGACGCCGCTCGCGCACCGGGTGCTGATGAACTTCCTGGAACACTTCACCTGAGCGGACCTCCCGGTTTCGGGCCGCCGTGCGCGTGAAAGCGGACAGTGGCCCGGCGCGGCTCCGGGCCTGCGGGTGACGCGCTCCCTACCTTTGCCCCGGGTTCCAGGGCGGGACGGGGGTGGGGATGAATCCGTTCGTGATGCAGTACCGGAAGATGAAGTGCCAGCTGAAGTACCTGGCCAGCTACGTGGATCTGGATCCACGCGGCAACCAGGTGGTGCGCCGCACGGACTTCAAGCACTGCCTCAAGCCGGTGCTCCTGCTGCACGGCTTCTTCAGCACGCGCCGCGTCCTGGAGGTGCTGGAGCACCGCCTGCGCCGCGAGGGCTACTGCGTGTGGTCCATCCACCTGGGCGGGACGATGGACCGCTTCAACACCCACCGCATCGACGAGCTGGCGCGCAAGGTGCGCGGCAAGGTGGACCGGCTCTACGAGCGCCACCCGGACATGGGACCGCTCACCATCATCGGCCACTCCAAGGGCGGCCTCATCGGCACGTACTACGTGAAGCGGCTGGGCGGGGACACGCGCGTGAGGAGCCTCATCACCCTGGGCACGCCGCACCGGGGCACGCGCATGGCGTACCTGGGCTGCGCCGCCCTGGGCTGGTTCAGCCGCAGCATGTGGCAGCTCACGCCCGTGTCGCCCTTCATCAAGCAGCTGGGCGTGGGCGCCTTCCCGCGCCACGTGCGCCTGACGTCCATCTACTCGCGCGACGACGTCGTCGCGCGCTTCCCCTCCTCCGTGCTGGACGTGGACGGCCAGCCCAACGTCTTCAACGTGGAGCTGTCCGGCGTGCCCCACGGCGAGCTGCTCACCCGCAGGTCCGTGTGGGAGGTCATCCAGCGCGAGCTGGCCCTGGGCTATGCTGACGGCGCCGCGGCCGTCGCCGCTCCGCCCCCTCCCCTTCCGGTGGCCCTGCCCGCCGCCGTCAGCCCCTGACACATGCCCTCGCGCTGGGACCACCTCTTCGACCTCAAGCCCGTCGCCCTCGTGGACCACCTGCTGGAGGAGGTGGCGCGGCTGCTCGCCCGGGACCTGGAGTCCTGGCCCCCGCCCGTGCAGGACCTGGACCCGGCCACCCTGGGCGAGTTCACGCCGTTGTTCCAGGAGGCCACCCGGCGCCCCTCCCCGGCCGTCTACACGGAGGCCCTGCGGCTGGCACGGTGGGACCTGGCCCGCGAGTTCGACGCGTTCGACGACTACGTCCGCAACAAGCGCTACCTGGAGCGGGGCCTGGCCCCCGAGGACCGCGTCCCCCTGCTCTTCCTCACCCGCTGGCTGACCGAGCAGATGCTGGGCCTGGGTGAGGCCACCCAGGGCCGCATCAAGCGCCCCCGGATGCAGGACTGTCTGGACCGGCTGGAGGCTCACCTGGGCCCGCCGCCGGGGCTGCCACGGGCCTGAGGTCTTTCGGCGGCGTATGGACGTCCGCCCTCCGCGCCGGGCCGCTTGGGGGGCATGGAAGGTGGGGCATCCGGAAGCTTTCCGCCGGAAGCTTGTCAGGAGGGAGGTTGCTGCCCTAAGCCGGGTTCCATGTCGCCGCCCGTGGAAGCCACCGCCCCCGACGAACGCCGCAAGCGCCTGCTCCTCCTCACGGGATTGTGGGTGGCCCTGGCGGTGATGCTCTTCGCCCTGCGCTCGGTGGTGATGCCCTTCGCGGGCGCCGCGCTCATCGCGTACCTGGTGCAGCCGCTGGTGGCGCGCATCACCCGGGTGAACGTGGCCGGCCGCTCCGTGCCCCGGTGGGTGGCCATCCTGCTCATCTACGCGGGCTTCTTCCTGGGCGTGTACCTCTTCTTCGTCGCGCTGGTGCCGCAGCTGTACCGCGAGGTGGCGCGCATCAGCCGGGAGATGGCGGGCTTCGCCAGCGCGCTCACGCCCGAGCACCTGCAGGAGCTCGCGCGGCGCGCGGAGACGTGGCTCAACGTGTACGGCATCCCCGTGGCGCTGTCGGACCGGGCCATGGAGGGCGCGACCGGCCCGTCCGGCGGCTTCAGCCTGGCGCTGGACCTGGAACAGATGCTCACCGACGCGGTGGCCCGCGTCACGTCGCTCGCGAAGGAGAACCTGGCGGACATCGTCAACGTGTCGCGGCGCATCGTCACGGAAGTGCTGGCCAGCGTCTTCATGCTGTTCTTCATCCTGATGGTGGCCGCGTTCTTCTCCATCGACGCGCAGGCCATCCGCCGCTACTTCGGCACGCTCGTCCCCGCGGAGTTCCTCCCCGACGCGAAGACGCTGGTGGCGCGCATCGACAAGTCGCTGTCCGGCGTGGTGCGCGGCCAGGTCACCATCTGCCTGGTCAACGGGGGCCTCACGCTGGTGGGCCTGCTGCTGTTCGGCGTGAAGTTCGCCTTCCTGCTGGCCACCATCGCCACGCTCTTCAGCCTCATCCCCATCTTCGGCACCATCATCAGCTCGGTGCCCATCGTGCTCATCGCGCTGGCGGACGGCGTGCAGAAGGGCTTCGCGCTCCTCTTGTGGATCGTCGGCATCCACGCGCTGGAGGCGTACTTCCTCAACCCGAAGATCATGGGCGAGGCCGCCCGCATCCACCCGGTGGTGGTGGCCTTCTCGCTCATCGCGGGAGAGAAGCTCTTCGGCCTGTGGGGCGCGCTGTTCGCCGTGCCGGTGGCCTCCATCGCGGTGGCCTGCTTCGACTACGCGCGCATCAAGGCCCAGCCGCCTCCGCTGGTGACCCCAGCGGCTCAACAGGCGGTCGCCTCCACGGACGCGGCCCCCGCCGCCTGAGCGACCTTCCGTCCGGGACACGGCCCCGAAGCGTCCACCGGTGAAAGCCATGGGTCGGCCCCTTGCGTCCGCCCTGGCCATCCCGGGGGGGAGTGACTAATTCCACGCACTCCTCCGGTTTCCGAGGACGTGTGATGCCCCCCACCCCCCTGGTGGCCCCGGATTTCCGGAGCCTGTTCGAAGCCTCGCCTGATCCATACCTGGTGCTGACGCCGGGGTTCATCATCGTCGCGGTGACGGACTCGTACCTGCGCGTCACCCAGACGCGGCGAGAGGCCATCCTGGGTCGCCACATCTTCGACGTCTTTCCCAACAACCCCTTGGACCCCACGGCCACCGGGGTCGGCAACCTGCGCGAGTCGCTGGAGCGCGTGCTGAGGACGCGCGCCCCGGACGCGATGGCGGTCCAGAAATACGACATCCCCCGGCCCGAGTCGGCTGGCGGAGGGTTCGAGCCGCGCTACTGGAGCCCGTTGAACACGCCCGTCTTCGACGCGGACGGCACGCTGCGCTACGTCCTCCACCGGGGCGAGGACGTCACGGAGTTCATCGGCCTGAAGAACCGGGGCGACGAACAGAACCGACAGCACGCCGCGCTCCGGGCCCGCGCGGACGAGATGGAGGGCGAGATCTTCCGTCGCGCCCAGCAGCTCCAGGAGACGAACCAGCAGCTGCGCACCGCGAACGAGCAACTGGGGGAGCTGGACCGGCTCAAGTCGGAGTTCTTCGCCAACGTCAGCCACGAGTTCCGCACGCCGCTGACGCTGATGTTGGGGCCCACCGAGGACCTGCTCGCCGGGCGTGCGGGGCCCCTGTCGGACGAGGTCCGCAAGGAGATGGAGCGGGTGCATCGCAACGCCGGCCGCCTGCTCAAGCTGGTGAACGCGCTGCTGGACCTGTCCCGGCTGGAGGCCGGCCCCCGGGAGGAGCGCTTCGTGCCCGCGGACCTGGCCGCGCTGACGGCGGACGCGGCGAGCAGCTTCCGCTCCGCCATGGAGCGCGCGGGGCTCAAGCTCACGGTGGACTGCCCGCCCCTGTCCCAGCCGGTGTACGTGGCGCCGGACCTGTGGGAGCAGATCGTCCTCAACCTGGTCTCCAACGCCTTCAAGTTCACGCCCCAGGGGGGCGTCACGCTGCGCCTGCGGGAGCACGGGCAACGGGTGTCGCTGGAGGTGGAGGACACCGGCCCGGGCATCCCCGCGCAGGACCTGCCCCACCTCTTCGAGCGCTTCCACCGCGTGCCGGGCACGCCGTCGCGCACGCACGAGGGCAGCGGCATCGGGCTCGCGCTGGTGCAGGAGTTCGCCCGGCTGCACGGCGGCACCGTGGCGGTGCGCAGCACGGAGGGCCAAGGCACCACCTTCACCGTGGAGCTGCCCCTGGGCCATGCGCACCTGCCTCCGGAGCGCATCCGCACCACCGCCCGTCCCCGCTCCAAGGCGCGCGAGGCCACGTCCACCTACGTCGAGGAGGCGCTGCGGTGGAGCAGCGCCAAGACGAAGGAGCGCACGCAGTCCTCGCATCGCCACCTGCCCGCCCCGAACGGGCAGGTCGCGCCCCCGCTCCCCCGCCCCCGCATCCTGCTCGTGGACGACAACCGCGACATGCGCGACTACATCCAGCGCGTGCTCTCCGCGGAGTACGAAGTGGAGACGATGACGGACGGCCAGAAGGGACTGGAGTCCGCGCTGGCCCGTCCGCCGGACCTGGTGCTGACGGACGTGATGATGCCGCGGCTGGACGGCGTGGGACTGCTCAAGGCCCTGCGCGCGGTGCCGCACACGCGCGAGCTGCCCATCCTCCTGCTGTCCGCGAAGGCCGGAGAGCAGGCCACCGTGCAGGGGCTCGCGTCCGGGGCGGACGACTACCTGGTGAAGCCCTTCTCCGCCGGAGAGCTGCTCGCGCGCATCGGCTCCAACCTGAAGCTCGCGCGGATGCGCCGGGAGATGGCCGACGAGCGCGTCCGGGCGGAGGGGCTCGCGGAGGCGCTGCGCGCCCGCGACGACTTCCTCTCCGTCGCGGCGCACGAGCTGCGCACACCGCTGGCCGCGTTCCAGCTGCACCTGGAGCTGGTGGAGCGAGGGCTGGGCCGGGACGCGCCGCCCAAGGCCCTGGAGCGCCTGAAGCAGGCCCGCGCGTTCATCCGCAGGCTGGCGATGCTGGTGGACGTGCTGATGGACGTGTCGCAGATCACCAGCGGCCGGCTGAAGCTCGTCCGCACGGACGTGGACCTGGGGGACCTGCTGGTGGAGGTCACCCGCTTCGCGGAAGAGGAGGCCCGCCGCGACGGCACGCCGCTCACCGTGGCCGTGAAGGGGCCGGTGACGGGCGCCTTCGACCCGTCGCGCATCTCCCAGGTGGTGCACAACCTGGTCGCCAACGCGCTGAAGTTCGGCCGGGGCCGGCCGGTGGACGTGACCCTGCAGCCGGACGGCGCGGTGGCGCGCCTCTCCGTCGTGGACCACGGCATCGGCATCAAGCCGGAGGACCGCGAGCGCATCTTCGAGCGCTTCGAGCGCGCGGTGTCCTCGCACCACTACGGTGGGCTGGGCCTGGGCCTCTGGGTGTCACGACAGGTGGTGGAGGCGCACCAGGGGCGCATCGACGTGGAGGACACGCCGGGCGGAGGCACGACCTTCCGCGTGACGCTGCCCCTCCAGGGCGCCCCGGTGGACATGGCCGGCGCGCACCCCGGCTGAGGACGGGCGAAGGGGCCGCGCGGGCTACCGGCAGGCGGCGGCGCAGCGCGAGTCGCGGCACGTGGGGATGCAGCGGCCGCAGTCCACGCTGCCGGGGGGACAGGTCCCATCACACCGCACGTTGGAGCAGTCCGGCCCCTGGTCGCGGTGGGTGATGGCGGTGCCCTCCCCGCAGCACGCGTTCGCCACGCAGTCCGAGTCGTCGTAGCAGACCTGGTTGGAGAGCACGGGCGGCGTGTCCTCCGGTGGCAGGTCGTCCACCCCCAGGTCGCACCCCGCCAACAACCCCAGGGTGAGGCCCGCGACAGCGCGGGCGACGAGACGCGGGAGGTGGGAACGACGCATGGGGGCTCCTTGGCCGGAAGGACTACCGGTTCATCGAGCCCAGGAACTCCGCGTTCGCCGCCGTCGGACGCATGTGCTTGAGCACGAACTCCATCGCGTCGATGGGGGTGAAGGGGTGGAGCACCTGGCGCAACGCCGTAATGCGCACCAGGTCCGCCTGGGACAAGAGGAGCTCCTCCTTGCGGGTGCCGGATTTGTTGATGTCGAGCGTTGGGAAGATGCGCTTCTCCATCAACTTCCGGTCCAGGACGATTTCGGAGTTACCCGTGCCCTTGAACTCCTCGAAGATCACCTCGTCCATGCGGCTGCCGGTGTCGATGAGCGCCGTGCCGATGATGGTGAGGCTGCCGCCCTCCTCGATGTTGCGCGCGGCGCCGAAGAAGCGCTTGGGCTTGTGGAGCGCGTTGGCGTCCACGCCGCCGGAGAGGATCTTCCCGGACGCCGGCACCACCGTGTTGTAGGCGCGGGCCAGGCGGGTGATGGAGTCCAGCAGGATGCACACGTCGTACTTCTGTTCGACCAGGCGCTTCGCCTTGTCGATGACCATCTCCGCCACCTGCACGTGGCGCGTGGCGGGCTCGTCGAAGGTGGAGGACACCACCTCGCCGCGCACGCTGCGCTCCATGTCCGTCACTTCCTCCGGGCGCTCGTCCACCAGCAGCACGATGAGGTAGACGTCCGGGTGGTTGCGGCTGATGGCGTGCGCGATGTTCTGCAGGAGCACCGTCTTGCCCGCCTTCGGGGGCGCCACGATGAGACAGCGCTGTCCCAGGCCAATGGGGCAGAACATGTCGATGATGCGCGTGGTCATCTCCGACGACTCGTGCTCCAGCTTGAGCTTGCGCGTCGGATAGAGCGGCGTGAGGTTGTCGAACAGGATGCGCTCGCGCGCCGCGTCCGACATGGGGTCCGCGAAGTTGACCTTGTCCACCTTCTGCAGCGCGAAGAAGCGCTCGCCCTCGCGGGGCTGGCGGATGGGGCCCGTCACCGTGTCGCCGGGCCGCAGGTTGAAGCGGCGCACCTGCGACGGCGACACGTAGATGTCGTCCGGGGACGGCTGGTAGTCGCTGTCCGCGCTGCGCAGGAACCCGAAGCCGTCGCTCAGCAGCTCCAGCACGCCCTCCGCGTGGACCTCGAAGCGCTTGTCGGCGATGCCGCCCAGCAGCGCGAAGATGAGGTCCTGCTTCTTCAGCCCCTGGTAGCCCTCGATGCCCGTGTCGTGGGCCATCTTCGCCAGGTCGACGATCTTCATCCGCTTCAGGTCATTGAGCTTGATGACCTGCATCGGGGTGCCGTCGCGCTCCACCTCCGTGATGGCGGGGGACTCGGCGGACTCCTGGGGGGCGGCCGGAGCGGCGTCCTCGGCGGGCGCCTCCTCCGTGCCACGCAGCTCCTGGAGCTCGTCGTCGCGCACGGGACGGGAGATGGGCGTGAGCACCGGGCGGGGCGCTTCCGCGGCGACCTCGGGGGCCTCCGCCTCCTCCACGGGGGCCTCTTCCCGGCGGGCCGGCGCACGGCGCGAGCGGGGCGCGGGCTTCTCCGCCTCCTTCGCCGCCGCGCGCTTGCGCCGCGGCTTCTCGTCCGCGGGGAACTCGGGCTCGACTACCTTCTCTCGGGGGGAACGGGCTTTGGCCATGACGGTCTGCAGACGGAATGGGGGGAAGCGCCCGAAGGCTCGGGCAGGCTGTACGCGGGACGACGGTCCGTCCGCGCGGCGCTCGGAAGCACCTTCCAGGAGGGCAGCACCACCCGGGTCCTTGGAACGGACCGGAGGGCGCGTGGGCCTGTGGTTGGGAAGAGACGGCGCGGGGGAACCCCAGCGCCAGGAACCGCGCTGGAAACTATTGACCGCCTCCAGAGCTGTCAAGGCATCCGTGCCTGGCTCTGTCCCATTTTTCAGGGGGTTGCACCGGAGGGCGGGGGTCCTGCCAACAGGTAATCCGCTATGTAGCTGAAATTCGGGCCTACTGAGGGTGCCCAGGGGCTTCATGGGGGAACACGCGTCCCCGGGCGCCCCTTCCCGTCATCCCTGGCGTCCGGGCAGGCCCTGTCAGGTGGGGCCGGTAGAGTGGTCCTCCTCCAACGCGGGGCGTGCGCATCCTGGCCGCGCCCTTGAATTGGGGTAAGGACAACACCCCGTGGACACCTTCCCGCAAGCCGAGACCCGCGCCCGAGCGCTCCGCCAGGAGCTGGCCCACCACAACCACCGCTACTACGTGCTGGACGCGCCGGAAATCAGCGACGCGCAGTACGACACGCTGATGCGGGAGCTCCAGGCGCTGGAGGAGCGCTACCCCCAGCTCGTCACGCCGGACTCCCCCACCCAGCGCGTGGGCGGCGCGGCGGTGGAGGACTTCGGGCAGGTGGTGCACACCACGCAGATGCTGTCGCTGGCGAACATCTTCGATGACGCCGGGCTGGTGGAGTTCGACGACCGCATCCGCAAGCTGACGGGCCTGACGCAGGTGGGCTACGTGTGCGAGCCCAAGCTGGACGGGCTGGCCATCTCCCTGCGCTTCGAGGACGGCCGCTTCGTCCAGGGCGCCACGCGCGGAGACGGCACCACGGGCGAGGACGTCACCTCCAACCTGCGCACCATCAAGAGCCTGCCCCTGGAGCTGTTCCCCAAGGACGGCGTGAAGGTGCCCCGGCGGCTGGAGGTGCGCGGCGAGGTCTTCATCCGCAAGGAGGACTTCCGCAAGCTCAACGAGAAGCGCGAGGAGGAAGGCGAGTCGCTCTTCGCCAACCCGCGCAACGCCGCCGCGGGGAGCCTGCGCCAGCTGGACCCGAAGGAGACCGCCGCCCGGCCCCTGTCCGTGTACCTCTATGAGTGCGTGCCCGGCGACGGCGTGCCCGCGTTCAAGACGCACACCGACAAGCTGGAGTACCTCAAGACGCTGGGCCTGCCCATCAACCGCTACCAGCCCGCCGAGGGCGCGGACGGGGTGCGCCAGCGCTACGACGAGTCCCTGAAGGGCCGCCACGCCCTGCCCTTCGAGGTCGACGGCATGGTGGTGAAGGTGGACGACGAGGACCTGCGCCGCCGGCTGGGCCAGGTGTCCAAGAGCCCACGCTGGGCGGTGGCCTACAAGTTCCCGCCGGAGGAGGAGTCCACGGAGGTGCAGGACATTGGCATCCAGGTGGGCCGCACGGGCGCGCTCACGCCGGTGGCGCACCTGAAGCCGGTGAAGGTGGGCGGGGTGACGGTGTCTCGCGCCACGCTCCACAACGAGGACGAGCTGCGCCGCAAGGACGTGCGCCGGGGCGACACCGTCTTCGTGCGCCGCGCGGGCGACGTGATTCCGGAGATCGTGTCGGTGGTGCTGTCCAGGCGCCCGGCGGACTCCCAGCCCTTCACCTTCCCCACCCACTGTCCGGTCTGCGGCGCGGTGGCGACGAAGGACGAGGACGGCGCCATCATCCGCTGCACGGGCGCGTCCTGCCCCGCGCAGTTGGTGGAGAAGGTGCGCCACTTCGCCAGCCGCATCGCGATGGACATCGAGGGCCTGGGCGACAAGCTGGCCACGCAGCTGGTGGCCTCCGGGCAGGTGAAGGCGTTCGCGGACGTGTACGCGCTCACCCGGGACTCGCTGCTGAAGCTGGAGCGCATGGGGGAGAAGAGCGCGGACAACCTCCTGGCCTCCATCGCGGGCAGCAAGGACACCACGCAGCGCCGCTTCCTGTATTCGCTGGGCATCCGCCACGTGGGGGACGCCACGGCGCGGGCGCTGGCGGAGGCGTTCCCGGAGGTGACGTCGCTCTTCACCGCCAGTGTGGAGGACATCAGCCGGGTGAAGGACGTGGGCCCGGTGATGGCGCAGGTCATCCACACCTTCTTCCAGGAGCCCCAGAACCAGGCCGCCATCCGGGCCCTCCTGGACGCGGGGGTTCGTCCGGCGCCCCCGGCGGTCGCCACGGGCGGCCCCTTCGTGGGCAAGACGGTGGTGCTCACCGGCACCATGGCGGGGCTGGCGCGCGAGCAGGCCAAGGAGGAAATCGAGCGGCGCGGGGGTAAGGTCTCCGGAAGTGTCTCGCGCAAGACCGATTTCGTCGTCGCGGGCGAGGACGCGGGCAGCAAGCTGAAGAAGGCGCAGGAACTCGGGGTAAGAATCCTGGATGAGCAGGCGTTCCTGCGGATGCTAGAAGGGGACGTCAGAGCATGAGGCCAGAGGCATGAGCACGCAGCGCCGGGTGACCCTGCGCATCCAAGGCGCGGTCCAGGGCGTCTCCTACCGGGAGAGCGCCCGCCAGGAGGCGCTGCGCCTGGGGCTCCTGGGCTGGGTGCGAAACCGGAGCGATGGCACCGTGGAGGCCACGGTGGAAGGCGAACCGGACGCGCTGGAAGACTTCATCCGCTGGTGCCAGACGGGCCCTCGCATGGCGCGCGTCACGGACGTGGCGCGCACCGATGGCGGGGCCACTGGCGAGTTCCGCACCTTCACCGTGGAGCGAACATCATGACCCCCTACGCGCTGGCCTCCCTGCCGGCCATGCTGGGCATCCGGTCCGGCACCAAGGTTTCGGTCATCAACCCCCCGCGGGGCTTCGTGCAGAAGCTCAACCCGCTGCCGGACGGGGTGGAGTTCCTCATCACCGCCCAGACGGGGCTGGACGTCATCCTCTTCTTCACCTCCGACGCCACGGAGCTGGTGCAGCGGCTGCCCGCGCTGTCGCGCGCCACCACCGTCAACGGCGGCATCTGGGTCTGCTGGCCCAGCGGCGAGGGCGTGAAGACGCGCCTGTCCGAGGACTTCGTGCGCCAGGCGGCGCTCGACATTGGTCTGGTGGACAACAAGATCTGCATCATCGACGAGACCTGGACCGGCCTGCGCCTGGTGCGCCGTCCTCGCGGGCGGCTGGACAAGCCAGAGGGCCGCAAGCAGGCCCCCGCGCAGGCCTGAACGTCCGTCACCGAGCGCCTGGAAGCCCTGTGGGCGGGCCTACCGTCCATCTGCCCGACAGTGGATGAACGGGCGCTTCTAGCCTTTACACACCTGGAGGGGCGTGGAAAACTCTCCGTGTTTCTGGGTGGTTGTGTGACGCCCCGCGTTGGCGGGACATCAGGCCCAGGCAGGAATTTCGACGGGTTGCGCTTCCGGTTTCCTCCGGACGTCCCTGCTGCTCCGGGGCCCCCAGACGCCCCCCCAAGGTGGCCCACGCATGGGCACCGACCGGGTGTGGAAGAGGGGGCGGACGGCACGGGCGTGGTGGAGGCCTCGAGCGCGTGAAGAGAAGCAGCCCCGCCCGGCACGGTGCCGGTCGCAATGCGGGGCGACATGAACTCGGAGGAGCAGGCGGCGATGTCCTCGGCCCCCACCCAGGTGATGCGTTCTTCCTCCGGATCCTCCGGAAGGCGTCCGCACGCCGGAGGGCCACTGGCCGCCTCTCCCCTCGCAGCGTGCTCGGAGGTGTGGCGTCTCGCCGCCTCCCGTCCGGTGAGGTCCCTCCTACCGCGCGCGCTTCCAGGATTCATCCATGAGCAGTGTGCTCGTCATCAACGCCGCGGGTCGGGAGACCCGGGTGGCGCTCGTCGAGGGCGGCCATATCGCGGAGTTCTACCTCGAGCGTAAGAAGGACAAGGGCGTCGTCGGAAACATCTACAAGGGCCGTGTCGTCCGGGTGCTCCCGGGCATGCAGGCGGCTTTTGTCGACATCGGGTTGGAGAAGGCCGCCTTCCTGTACGTCAGCGACGTCGTCTACGACCCGGACTTCGCCCGCGCGCAGTTCGAGCTGACCGAGGGCGAGCACGAAGACGCCCCGGAGGTCCCCACCGAATCCGAGGCCGACGCCGTCGAGGCCGCCGCGTCCACCGTTCCGGAGGCCCCGCACGCGCTTGCCGCGGGCGCGCAGTCCGCTCCGGCTCCCGCGGAGCCCGTGCTGGCGCACGAGACCGCGCTGGCGCTGGACGTCCAGGCCCAGGCGGCGCCCCAGGGTGAACCCCACGAGGCCCCCGTTGAAGCGGCCCCGGAGGCTCCGGCGGACGTCCGGACGCCCGCCGCGGAGCCCCAGGCTGTCGCCGCGGAGTTCCCCCTCGCGGCTCCCGTGGAGCCCTCGTCCGTGAGCGCCGGCGCCGGGGACGCGCAGGCCGAGGTGTCCACCGCCGCCGTGGCGGTGCCGCTGACGGACACCGCGGCCCCCACCGGGGAGGCCCCCGCGCTGGTGCAGGAGACGCCCGCGGAGAGCGCCACCGTGGCCGCCACGCTCGCCGAGTCGGGCGTGGAGGGCACGACCGAGGCCTCCGAGCCGCCGCCGCACGCGTCCGCCCTGGGGGAGATCATCCCCGCCTCCGAGCCCGCCCGCCCGGCCGAGGTCTCCGGCGAGCGCCGCACGCCGCGGGAGGCCCGGGAGGCCCGGGAGCCGCGCGCGCGGGATGGCCGTGAGAAGGACAAGGACAAGCGCCGCCAGGAGCCGCCTCGCCGCGAGAAGCGCGACGAGGAGAAGGAGAAGCCCAAGCAGCGCAAGACGGACAAGATTGAAGACCTGCTGAAGGTCGGCCAGGAGGTGGTGGTCCAGATCTCCAAGGACCCCATCGGCACCAAGGGCGCGCGGCTCACCTCGCACATCTCCATCCCCGGCCGTCACCTGGTGTTCATGCCCACGGTGGACCACGTGGGCATCAGCCGCCGCATCTCCAACGAGAAGGAGCGCCGGCGGCTGCGCGAAATCGTGGACCGGCTGCGTCCGCCCGGCACGGGCTTCATCGTGCGCACCGTGGCGGAGAATGTTCCCCAGGAGAAGCTGGAGAGCGACATCCGCTTCCTCATCGAGGTGTGGAACCAGGTCGTGCGCCGCAACGAGAAGCGCGGCGGCCCGGGCCTGCTGCACCCGGACCTGGACCTCATCCTGCGCGCCACGCGCGACCTGTTCGCCCACGACGTGGAGAAGCTCGTCGTGGACGACGCGGAGGAGTACGAGCGCATCCAGGGCTTCGTCACCGCGCAGGACCCGGCGCTGCGCGACCGCGTGGTCCTGCACGAAACCGACGAGCCCGTCTTCGACGCCTACGGCATCGAGCAGGAGCTGCAGCGCGCCACCCAGCGCAAGGTGTGGCTGAAGAGCGGCGGCTACCTGATCATCGACCAGGCGGAGGCGCTCACCGCCATCGACGTCAACTCGGGCCGCTACGTCGGCAAGAAGAGCCTCGAGGAGACCATCACCAAGATCAACGTCGAGGCGGCCAAGGAGATCGTCTACCAGCTGCGGCTGCGCAACATCGGCGGCATCATCATCTGCGACTTCATCGACATGGAGAAGGCGCAGAACCGCGACAAGGTCTTCAAGTCGCTGCAGGAAGCGCTGGGCCGCGACAAGGCCAAGACGAACGTGCTGCGCATCTCCGAGCTGGGCCTCGTGGAGATGACGCGCAAGCGCGTGCGCGAGTCCATTGGCCGCGTGCTGCACGAGGACTGCCCCTACTGCGACGGCAAGGGCTTCGTGAAGACGGCCACCACGGTGGCGTACGAAATCTTCCGGGAGATCCGCCGCGAGGCGCCGGGCTACAAGGACTCCACGCTCGTCATCAACTGCAACGCGGAGGTCGCGCGCCTGTTGCAGGGCGAGGAGCGCAACGAGCTGCGGCACCTGATGGACCGCTACAACAAGTCCATCCAGGTCAAGGCGCAGCAGAACTACCACCGCGAGCAGTACGACATCTACGGCCGGTCGGCCACGGGCCCCGAGCACAAGGTGGCCTCGTCGCCGGGCTCCGGTGACGGCGAGCTGGCGATGCAGCAGCGCCGCTCGGAGAACCCCAACTACGGCCGGCAGGACCAGGGCCGCCGGGGTGGCCGGGACCGGGGCGGCGAAGGCCGCGGCGGTGAGAACCGGGGTGGTGGCGAGCGCGGCGGGGAACGCGGTGGCGAGCGCGGCGGAGGAGACCGTCGCGAGGGCCGGCGTCCCGAGCGCGGCGGCGACCGAGGTGGCGAGCGCGGCGGCGACCGCGGCGGCGACCGCAACCGGGGCGGCGAGCGTCGCGGCGGTGAAGGCCGGGGCGGTGAACGCGGCGGTGAGCGGTCCGAGCGCGGTGAGCGCGGGGGTTCGCAAGCAGCCAGCGCGGGCGGTGGCAACGGCAACAACGGGGGGAGTTCTGGCGGCACGCCTCCCGCGGCGTCCGGTGGGGGCTCGTCGGAGCCCTCCAGCGGGGGCAGCGAAGCCTGAGCCGGTGAACGGCGCCGGACCTTGAGCGCGGTCCGCGAGTGACAACCCAGGCCCGGTGGGGATCTCCCCGCCGGGCCTTTTCTCTTGCCCGGAGCCGGTCGTGGCCACGGGCTTCGCGGTGGAGACGTCCGGCCTGCTGTCCAGGGGCCAACCAGGCCCATGGGACCGTGCATGCGGTGACAGCCGCCTCTCGCTGGGGCGGGTGGGCTGGTTCCGCGGGCCCGAGTTTGGCTACGGTGGCGCTTCCACACCGGGGGGTGGGTGTTCGCCCACCGGTTCACGTGAATCCCCTCGGGATGAACCGCCTGCTTCCGCGCCTCCGCATGCTGCTGCCCCTCGGTGCGCCGTCCGCACCGGCACAGGAGCACGCCGGGAGGAGTCCGTGGGTGTGAAGCGGAGCCTGCCGTGGCGCCTCAGGCGGCACCTGGCCCGGACCCGGGCCTGGACGCTCACGACGGCGGCCCGCCTGTGGGCGCCCATCGGGGCGACGTCGGGTGGCCGGTTCGCGGCGGACATCTTCTTCGCCGGACGCACGGTGGCGCGCGGCTTCATGGGCGAGAACCTGCGCCTGCGCGCCGCCGCCCTCACGTACATCAGCATGTTCTCGTTGGTGCCACTGCTGACGGTGGGCCTCGTGCTGCTGCGCACGCTCCACCAGGAGCAGTTCCAGCGGAAGCTGCGCTTCGTCATCTCCGAGGTGCTGGCGCCAGGGGTCAGCGAGGAGTCCGCCGCCCTGCTCGACCGGTTCCTGCATCCGGGCGACTCCATCGCCGTGGGCAGCGTGGGCTTCCTCGCGGTGCTGATGTCGGCGGGCTCGCTGCTGCGCCACATCGACGGTGCGGTGAACGAGCTGTGGGGCATCCGGCGTCAGCGCCCGTGGCTGACCCGCCTGTCCATCTACGCGGGCCTGCTGCTCCTGGGCCCCATCTTCCTGGCCATCTCCTTCTCGGGGACGGGCCGGGTCCGCGTGCTCCTGCAGACCTACGCGCCCAGCGCGCCGCTGTTCATCGCGCTGGGCACCACGCTCATCGCCATGGGCAGCCTGACGCTGCTGTACCTCTGGACGCCCTACGCGCACGTCCGCGTGCGCTCGGCGCTGGCGGGCGGGCTGGTGGCCGGCCTGGGGTGGATGCTGGCGAAGCAGGTCTACGCCGAGTTCGCCGCGCGCAGCTTCCTCTACAACCCGCTGTACGCGTCACTGGGCGCCCTGCCCCTGTTCCTGGCCTGGGTGTACGTGAGCTGGCTGGTGATGCTGTTCGGAGCCCGGCTCTCCTACGCGGTGGAGCACGTCTCCTTCCGCGACTCCCTCTTCGCCTTCGCCGGCCACCCTCGCGCCCACGAGCTGGTCGCCGCGCGCGTCGCCCAGGACGTCACCCTGTGGTGGGTGGATGGGCGCACGCCACCCCTGCCCCGGGAGCTGGCCACGCGGCTGCGCGTCCCGGAGTCGCTGGTGCACGAGGTGGTGGACCGGATGGTGGAGGCCCGGCTGCTGGAGCGCGGGCGAAAGGGCGGGCTGCGGCCGGCGAAGGACCCGTCCGAGCTCACGCTCGCGGACTCCACCCTCGCCGTGCACGGGGTGATGATCACCGGCGGCCCGGAGACCTGGACGGGCCCCCGGGCCCCAGGCTTCGAACAGTTCGAACCGCTGTTCCAGGCAGCCGACTGTGCCGGGGTCGACCTGCTGCGCCGCACCCGCTGGTTGGACCTGGTGATACCCCTGCGTCCGGGGCTGCTGTCCCCGCCCGCTCCCGAGGCCCCCAAGGCAGCGGCCGGCGGCGGAAATCCGTAACGTTTTTAGAGGGTTGGGAGCCTACCCGGCTTGCAAGGAGGAGGTGTTCTGTTATGTATTCGGGACTCGACCACGGGCCAGAGAGCCCTGTCACCAAGGGGTCACGGGGTTTGCGGGAGCGTCCGATGCTCAAGTCCGATCTGATCAACATCCTCGTTGCCAAACGAGGCGTGACCCAGAAGCAGGCGGAGGCGACCATCGAGACGATTTTCGAGTCGATGAAGGACGCCCTCTGCCGCGGGGAGAACATCGAGATTCGCGGGCTTGGCGCCTTCCACGTGAAGAACTACCAGGGCTACCAGGGCCGCAACCCGAAGACGGGCCAGGTCATCCCGGTGAAGCCCAAGCGCGGCCTGCTCTTCCGCACCGGCAAGGAGCTGCGCGACCGGGTCAACCGTCCCGCGCCCCTGCAGGCCCAGTCGGACCTGCCGCCCTCCTCCGAGTTCAAGGGCAGCAGCGGGACTGGCACGCTCTAGGTCTCACCGCCCCACGGCGACCGGCGTCAGCCGGCCGATGGGGCGAATCTGCAGGTCCCCATCCAGCTCGCCATAGGTGAGCACCGCCACGTCCGGGAACGGGCCCTCGCACAGCTTGCGCAGCGGTCGGCGGATGTCCGGAGCCGTGAGCAGCACCGCCCGGCCGCCCGTGGCGATCTGCCGCACCCCTTCCAGGATTTCGACGACGCGCTCCGGGTCCGGCGAAGGCCCTCGTGGGCCGCCAGCGCGCAGCACGTCCTCCACCTCCGGGTCCACGAGGTAGGCGTACAGCGGGCCCGTGGGCGCGAACTGGTGGCTCAGGTAGCGGTGCAGGGCCTGGCGGCAGCGCTCGGCCAGGGCGGTCGCGTCGCCTTCGGTGGTGGGCGCGACGAGTGCCTCCAGGATGGCGCGCAGGTCCCGGATGCTCACCTGCTCCTGCACCAGCCGCCGCAGCACGTCCACCAGCAGCGGCAGGGGCACCTTCTGAAGGGCCTCCTTCACCAGCACGGGCGCCTGGGCCTCCAGGCCCTCCAGCAGACCCTGCACTTCCTGGAGCCCCAGCAGCGCGGCGGCGCGCAGGCGGAGCACGGCGCGGAGGTGGTCCGCGATGAGCTCCGAGGGCTTGCGCAGCGGCACCTGGGCCAGCTCCAGCCGGGAGCGCACCCCCTCCGGGACGCGGCTGATGGACCGCCCGGAGGCAGGCTCCACGGTCGCGTCCGCCTGGACCTCCAGGAAGGCCAGCTCCCCGGGAGGAACGAGCGCGTAGAGAGCCCCAGGCTGCACCACGCCGCCTCCCGCGGGGACCTCGTCCAGGAGGATGCGGTACTCGCCCGGCCCCAGGTAGGCGGCGTGGGTCCGCACCCGGATGCCGGGGATTCGCACCCCCAACTCGAAAAAGAGCTCGTCCCGCACCGCGTTCAGCACCCTGTGCACGAAGGCACCACCGTCGGCCTCCGCGAGGGGCGTCAGCGGCGAGGACAGGTCCAACGTCAGCGGCGTCACCCCCACGGGCGCCTTCGCGCATTCGGGAGGCTTGCCCGCCGCACCGTCAGCGACCGTCGCCCCCGCCGGGGTCCCCTCCTTCGACGGCGACTTCTCCGAGGCCCCTCCCTTGGGACGCAGCGCGTACCCCAGGCCTCCAAGGCCCGCGGCCAGGGTGAGGAAGGTCAGGTGCGGCATGCCCGGCATGAGGGCCAGCGCGACACACAGGCCCGCGACGGTGGCCAGCGTCCGGGAGTCGCCGAAGAACTGGGTGCCAATCTCCGTCCCCAGCGAGTCCTCCTCCTTCTCCGACGCCACGCGGGTGACCACGAGGCCCGCCGCCACCGCGATGCACAGCGAGGGCACCTGGGACACGAGCCCATCACCGATGGCGATGAGGGCGAAGGTGGCCGCGGCCTCGGAGAAGGACAGGCCGTTCTGCAACACGCCAATGAGCGTGCCGCCCAGCAGGTTCACCGCGACGATGACGAGGCCCGCGACAGCGTCCCCCTTCACGAACTTCATCGCGCCATCCATGGCGCCGAACATCTGGGACTCACGCTCCAGGTCGCGCCGCCGCCGCCGGGCCTGGGTCTGGTCGATGGCGCCCGCGCGCAGGTCCGCGTCGATGGACATCTGCTTGCCGGGCATGGCGTCCAGCGTGAAACGAGCGGACACCTCCGCGACGCGCTCGGCGCCCTTCGTCACCACCAGCAACTGCACCAACGTGAGGATGGCGAACACCACCGCGCCGACCACGTAGTCGCCACGCACCACGAACTCACCGAAGGCCTGGATGACCTCGCCCGCGTGTCCCTCCGAGAGGGCCAGCCGCGTGGACGACACGTTGAGCGACAGCCGGAACAGCGTCGTGAAGAGCAACAGCGTGGGGAACGAGGTCACGCGCAGCGCGTCCTTCGCGTGCAGCGCCGCGACCAGCAGCGCCACCGCCACGGCCAGGTTCACCGCGAGCCCCACGTCGAGGAGCCACGCGGGCAACGGGATGATGAGCGCGCCCAGCACGGCCGCCATCGCCACCGCGAGCACGACGTCGGAGGACTGGCGGGCCTTCAGCAATACCTTCATGAGCGGTTGCTTCACGTCTGTCTCCGTGGACGGTCGTCCGGCCCGCGCGTCTCCATCGCGGTCCGCAACACGACGGCCGCTGCCTGGTACAGCTCCTCGGGGATGGACTCGCCGACGTCGAAGTGGATGAGGCTGCGGGCGAGCGGCACGTCCCGGACCACGGGAATGCCTTGACGCCGTGCCTCCTCCTTGAGCGCGAGCGCGTCCTGTTCGCGCCCCTTGGCCACGAGGTAGGGCGCGTCACATTCGCCCGCGTCGTAGCGGAGCGCGACCGCGATGTGCGTGGGGTTGACGATCACGGCGCTGGCCTTTTGCACCCCTCGTGCCGACCCGCCCTGTGCCAACTGCCGATGCAGGGCCCGCCGCTGCCCCTTGTGACGCGGATCGCCTTCGCTTTCCTTGTGCTCTCGTTTGACTTCGTCGCGGGTCATCATCAGGTCGCGCAGGTGCCGACGACGCGCGAGCGCGTAGTCCACCGCACCGCAGCCCAGGACCACCCACGCCAGCCGCGACACCAGCGCCGCCAACCGGCCGACAAGGAACTCCAGTCCCCGGGTTCCCTCGAGCCACGCGGCCCGCAGGGCATCCGGGCCAACCGCCTCCACCTCGCTCCAGACGATGGACGCCAGCAACGCCGCCACGAGCAGGGCCTTGCCCATTTCCATGAGGGGCCGCACGCTGAAGAGGCGCTTGAGGCCCGCCGCCGGGTTGATGCGTTCAAGCTTCGGCGCGGCATGGCTCGCGTCCATCTCGAAGCCCACGGTGGCCACCGACACCGCCAGGGATGCCACCACGGCGCCCCCCAGCGCGGGACCACAAAGCCGGACGGCGATCCAGGCCCCGTCTTCCCACGCACCCACGAGGCTCTGCTCCAACATCAACCGGGATGCCCAGTCCTTCAGCCGGGTGAAGCCATCTGGCGCGAACGCGGTGAAGCCCAGCAATCCCCCTAGCGTCACCGCGCTGGCGGAGAGCATGCGGCTGCGAGGAAACTGGCCCTTGCGCCTCGCCTCCCGCAGCCGTTTCGCGGTGGGCTGCTCGGTCTTCTCCCCACTCATCGCGAGACCTCCCCCAGCAGCGACAGCGCGCCCTCGGTCGACGCGACACCCGCGAGCAGCCGCTCACACAGCAGCCCCACGCCCAACCACAGCAACGCGCCTCCCCCGAGAATGCGCAGGGGAGCCCCCAACTCCTGGAGGTTCACCTGGGCCGCGGCTCTCGAGGCCACCCCCAGGAAGCAGTCCACCGCCAGTGCCGCCGCGGCGACCGGGGCCCCCAACGCGAGCCCCGTGGCCATCGCACCGCCCACCATCACCACCACGTGCACGGCAGCGGCCTCCGTGGGCACGAAGGCCCCCAGCCGCACCACCCCGAAGCCTCGCAGCAAGGCTGAAAGGACCAGCGGGAACAGCGCGCCAGACACCACCCGGGCCACGAGCAGGTGGTACAGCCCATCTCCCGTGGCCGACTCGCGACTGCCCGCCAGCGGTAGGCTCGCTTCCGCGGAGGACCCTCGGAAGAGGTCGATGAAGCGACCTCCCATCCTCGCCGCGTCGAAGGGCAGCGCGGACACGAGCCCGACGGAGACACCGTAGGCCAGCTCACGCACCACGAGCGCCACCATCACCCACGGCGTCTCAACCTCACCGTTGAACCCCACCCCTGCCTCGACATGCAGGAAGAGCGACAGCGCGAGCACCAGCCCCAAGCGCACCGTCGTCGGAGCGGCCTGCCCCCCGAGCAACGGGCAGAGGAACGCGATGGGCACGAGGCGTGCCGCGCACAGCGCCACCGCGACCGCGTGCGGTCCCATCGTGAGCAACTGTTCACCCAGCGCGTCCGGGTTCACAGCGCCACCTCCGCGATGAGCGCCAGAAGCTGCTGCGTGAAGCGCGTGAGCTGACTGGCGATCCACGGCCCCGCCAGCACCAACGACACCACCGCCGCGCACAGCTTGGGCACCACGGACAGCGTGCTCTCCTGGAGCTGGGTGGTGGCCTGGAAGAGGCTCATCAGGAAGCCCACCACCATGCTCGCGCCAATGGGCGGCAGCGAGGCGAGCACCATCAACAGCAGGGCTTCGCGCCCCAGCGTGAGCAGGACGTCCTGGGTCATGACATCACCGGTAGCCGAGGATGAGTCCCCGCGCGAGCAGGGCCCAGCCATCCACGGCGACGAAGAGGAGGATCTTGAACGGCAGGCTCACCTGGCTCGGCGACAGCGTCTGCATGCCCAACGCGAGCAATACGTTCGCGATGACCATGTCGAGCACCAGGAAGGGCAGGAAGACGATGAAGCCAATCTGGAAGGCTTCCTTCAGCTCGGTGATGACGAAGGCCGGAATGACGACGAACAGGTCCGTCTCATGCACCTGATCCGCTTCCTCTGGAGGCCGCAGCTCGCGGGCCAGGTCCACGAAGCGCGCTCGCTCTTCCGGGCTGCCGTGCTTCATGAGGAAGCCGCGCAGGGGTTCCGTCACCTGCTTCGCGGCGGCGAGCACCTGCGCTCCGGAATGAACCCCGTCGTACGCCGCCTGCCCCGCGTCGTACATGCGCTCCATCACCGGCGCCATGATGTGCCCCGTCAACACCACCGCCAGCCCCGTGAGCACCACCGTCGGCGGAGCCTGCTGGGTGCCCATCGCCGAGCGGGCCAGCGAGAGCACCACGGCGATCTTCGAGAAGCTCGTCAGCATCAGCACCGCGAACGGCAGCAACGAGAGGAGCGCGAGCATCCCCATCATCGCCAGCGGACTGCCCGCGTAGGACGCCTGCGTCAGCGACGTCTCCGACGCGGACGCGAGCGCGGGAATGAACACGCCGAGTCCCAACCCAAGGGCGCTCATCCCCCACCCCGCTTCCGGGAAGCGCCGCACGGAGGCCGTGCCTGCCGCGCACGGGTGAAGAGCACCGTCGGTTCCAGATCCAATCGAGGCTTCACCGTGGGCCTGAGGGTCGCTCCGGGAAGAATCGCCATGCCCCGGGCCTCGTGGATCTCCGCGAAGGTGTCACCGTACGCCACCAGGTAGCGCCGCCCCTCCACCTGCACGAGCGCGAGGCCGCAGCGTTGGGAGAGCCCTACCCTGGAGACAATGCTCAGGGGTTCCGGCGGGAACGCTCCTGTCTCACCGCCAGCACCGCCCTTGCGGAGCAACACCCATCCCAGCCCCGCGAGGGCCATCGAGCCCACCAGAAGGCGCGAGGTGCCCACCCACGACAGTCCTCCAAGGGGCGCGAGCGCGGCCAACCCCACGAGCAGGGCCGCCGCGAACAGCAGCCGCCCACGGGGAGAGAACGAGGCCACCAGCATGTGCACCGGCGTGCTCACGGCAGCAACGCCAGGATGCGGGCGCCCACTTCGCCTTCGATCTCCACCAACTCCGCACGCGCGACCACCCGGTCGCCCACGCGCAGCAGCACGGGGCTGCTCGCGTTCACACGCAGTGGCAGCAACGTCCCCGGCTTCAGTGCCGCCAGCTCCGACAGCGGCAAGAGCACCCGCGTCAGTTCAATCTCCACGTCCACCGGAAGCGGGGGCATCGCCTCGCTCCGCTTGTTCGTCGCCACCATGTCCGACTCCAGTCGGGCCGCGTGTGGATGCACGCTCCCGGTCGAAAAGCCTTCCCCGCGAAACTCGCCCCGGAGCGCGAAGCCCCGGGTGAGCAACCGGCCCTTGCCCTCGAGGCGGCCATCCCGAAGCCGCACGTCCTCGAAGAGCACGACATCTCCAGCGGACAGCGCGTCCACGGCCGAGGCCTGCAAGGGGCTGCGCCCCATGAGGCACCGCGCGGGCACCGACGCCGCCAGCACCCGGGCAGCGGCGTCCCCCTCCTGCTCCATGGGCAGCTCTTGAAACGCGCTCTGCACGGCCCGCGCGGGCAGGAGCACCCGGCCTCCCGCCTTCACTCCCTCCACGCTCGCCGTCAGGGACACCGCCACATAGGGCTGCCGCGCATCCACCCGCGTCACCACGTCGCTTCGGCGCATCGACACCGCGGACAGCCGGGGGCCGAGCCTTCCCACCCACGCTCCGTGCCCGCGCATCGCGGCCAAAGCGGATAGCACCAGGTACACCAGCGTGGACTCCTCCAGCCGCGTCAGCTCCGCCACCGGCGCTGGACGCATCCCCGTCCCCGCCAGCCTCGACAGGGCCGCGAAGACGAGCGGTACCTCCAGCTCCACGATGGCGGTCCCCCCTACCGCCGACAGCTCCACCAGCGCGAACACCGCTCCCAACTCCAGCTCCCGCTCCGGATGGACCGCCGCGTCCACCAGGTGCCCCTCTACCTCCACCGCCGCGCCCACGTCCCGCGACAGCGCCGCGCTCACATCGCGAAGGAGCTCCGTCCCCCACCGCGCCACCTGGGGGCGCTGTCCCAGCAACAGATGGGTGCGCGTCAGCCGCCGCGCGCCGAGACGGAACGGGCGCGCGGACTTCTTCGCGGTGGCACCAGGGGACCTGACGGGGTTCGTCTGCATCCGGGACTCCAGGAAGTCGAAGGGACACACGGCCCTGTGCACGGTCCTGGCCATGAGGCCGGCGTCGTGGATTCAGGCGGTTGGCGGCTGGGGGAGGTCCACCGTTGGGATGCGGTGTTTCCGCGTCGGGATGGGGCCGCCCGAGCAGCTCCGCTCAGCGCGTGGCCTCGCGGATGCGCCGCTCCGCCAGAGCGGTCAGGACCGGCGAGGCGTGGGAAGGCGATGCGGGTCCTTCCAACTGGGGGAACCGGCTCCGGTGATACGGCGGAAGCCCGCGGAAGACCTCCCGGCGGAGCACCTCGGGCGCCGCGTCCAGGAAGAGGGCCAGCCGACTCGCGGCGTCCGCGCGCTCGCCGAACTCCACCGCGACCTTCGCCTGTCGCTGCGCGGAGGGCATGGCGGCGAACCGCTCCAGATGGCGCAGCGCCCTTCCCGCTTCGGCCTCCACCAATCCCTCCAGCAATTCCGGTCCGCGCCCCTTCGCGAGGACGCAGAGAACCAGCGCGATCCGCTCCAGGGGCAAGGACAACGCGGGCAACGTGACCTCCATCGCCGCGGACTGGGGTGGCTCCTTGCGCGCGGGCAGGAGCTTCCGGGCCATGCGAATCGCCCGGCCCACACGTGTGGCTTCCATGGAACCCATCGCGCGCTCAGGCCAGCTTGCGCGGAGCGCTCGGCGTCACCACCGGTCGCGCGGGCGTTGGCGGAGCAGGGGGCACCGCCGGGGGTTTCTCCGCCAGGAGCCGGTCTTGCCGCCATCGCAGCATCACCCAGACGAGCGCGCCGGACAGCCCCGTGACCAACACGCCCAACAGCGCGAGCAACACCCGCATCCGAAACGGCACCGCCCCGCCTTGGGACGACGGCGCCGCCACTCGCGTGGTCACCTCGTCCACCCGCAGCGACACCGCCTCGGGTGACAGCCCCTCCACGCCCCCCGCGATGAGCTCGCGCAGCGTGTCCGCCGATTTGCGCACGCGCTCCGCGCCGCCAGGGACCGCGCGCAGCATGGCCGAGGCCTTCGACGGCATGGGAGCCTGCCCTGGCCTCGGTGGGGGTGGCACCACCAGGTGCACGCGCGCCAGCAGCACGCCGTCCACCGTCTGGAGCGTCTTCTCCAGCTCCCGCTCCATTCCCCGGACGCGGCAGACCTGCTCCTCCAGCGGGGAGCGCACGAGGCCACTGCCACCAAACACATCGCAGCCCGTCTCCACGGCGGCCCGGGGCAGCCCCAGCTCCGCCAGGATGCGCACCGCGTCGGAGGACTGCGCGTCCGCCACCTCGATGGCCCAGGTGGGTTTCTTGCCCGGCTCGGGCACCTTGCGCGCATCGAGCCCCCGCTCGACGAGCACCGTCTGCAGTTCGTTGGCCTGACGCTCGTCGAGGCCGTGCTGGATGCGCTCCCGGCACGCCGGTGTGCCCAGGAGCAAGAGGAAGAAGAGACAACGAAGGGGAGCGGATCGCATGGAAGGAAGGACTCCTCACACCTGGGTCTGGAGGACCTGCTTGACGCCGCCGGTGGCCTTCTCGACGACCTTGCCGGCGAGATCGAGCTCCTGGCTGGCGCGGTAGACGTGCGCCTGGAGCGCAAGCAACTCCGTGGGGCTGAACGTGCGGCCGGACTCCGCGAGCTTCAGGATGTGGTCCAGCCGCTGCTGCGCCTGCCCCACCCGGTCCAAGACCTCCACGGCCTGCTGGCTCCTCGCCGCCTGGACCGAATCCACCCGGGCGCCCGGCGCGACCTCCGCGCAGCCCGCCTTCGCCCGCTCCACGCCCTCCGCGCGCGAGGAGCCCGCGGCGGCCTCGGTGGGGGTGCGCACCGGCTTTGGCGGCCCCTCCGTCGTCACCGGTACGGGGCGCGACGCAGGAGTGCGCACCCCGTCCAGAACCTTGCTGAACGACTCCCTCCCGGACTCCAGCGCGGGCGAAGGGCCCGCTCCTCCCACGGCTCCCAACTTGTCGATGGCCATCGCGAACGCGCCTCAGCGGATGTTGTTGATGGCGGCCTTCGCCGAGTCGTGGCGGACCTTCATGATGTTGGAGATGGCGTTGTGCTCGCGGCTCTCCTTCTGCATCTCGTTCTGGAGCGCGAGGTAGGCCATGTTGAACTTCTGGCCATCCGCGGCCATCACCTTCTGCGCCTCCAGCAGGTCCCACGCATCGCCCTGTCCCGTCGCCGAGGTCCCCGTCGCTCCCGCGCTGCTCGCGCGCGAAGACACCGTCGCGGCGCTGCCCACCGAGGAGAGCCCTCCCGCCGCGGACACCGACGTCGCTGCTTCAGCGGGCACCGCCGCGGACACCGTGCCGCGCAGGGTGGACACCACCGCGCTGGAGATGGGCCCCGAAGGCAGCATGCCGCCCACGAGGCCCGCGCCCGTGCGCACCACCTCGCGCGCCGCTCGCGCGAACGTGGGGCCGAAGTCCGTCTGGGGCGTCTGACGCGCGACGGACGGGGCGATGCTCAACGAGGGGATGCGGCGGTCTTGCTCCACGAGGTGCCTCCGGCAGGGATTCACCGGGGTTGCCTTCCACCGTCCGTGCCAGGACCCAACCGCTTGAAAGAACTGGGACGTGCCTCCGTGCGCCCATCCCAGACGTCTCCGTCAGGACGGCTCCAGGTCCACGGCGCGGGACGGCGGACGGCGGCCCGAAAACTTGCCTCCGCGCCAACCTGCTTCACAGTTGTCGCGTCCTGTCGCACCCAAAGGCGAGCAATCCGATGATGACCCCCTCCAACGGACCCCGTACGACCGAGCGCTACCACCCGCGCGTGGAAGCCCGGCTCCAGGTCAAGGTGCTTCTGTCGGGCCGCACCGTGCACGCGCAGGCCCGCGACATCTCCATGAACGGCCTGTTCCTCCAGGCCCACCCGGCCGACACGCAGCGCGCGCTCACCATCGCCCTGCCGCTGCCAGGGGACCGGGAGCTCGTCACCATGTGCGCCATCCGCCGCCGGGAAGTGGACGGCGTCGCGCTGGAGTTCGGCGAGCTGGACTGGGACGACCTCATCGCCCTGGCCCGCTTCCTCCATCCGCACCTGCCGTAGGCGTCAGTCCGCGGCCGTCCGGGCCGCGCGCAGCCGCTCCACCAGGTCCATCAGCTCAGCGCCTCGGAACGGCTTGTGGATGTAGCCATCCGCGCCCGCCTGCGTCGCGCTCTCCACGTCGGCCTTCTTCGCCTTCGCGGTGAGCATGTAGAGCGGCACCCCCGCGGTGACGGGGTCGCTCTTCAAGATGCGACACACGGAGATGCCGTCCAGCTGCGGCAGCACCACGTCCATCAGGATGAGCTGGAAGGCGCCGCCGCGGGCCAGCTTCAGGCCCTCCAGGCCATTGGCCGCGCACACCACGTCCACCGCGCCGTCGCTCAGCATGGAGCGCACCAGCTCGCGGATGACGGGCTCGTCCTCGACGAGCAGGATGTGGAACGGCGCCTGGGCGTTGCCAGCCATGATTCCTCGGGGGCCTCTCGTAGGCCATTGGCCCGGCGACGTCCAGCGAAGCGACAACGCCCGGTCCCCCTCTGTACGAAAGCGAGCCACGGCCGGTTTCCCTGGCGGCTGGGGTCGCTCCGGCCCCGCCTAGATTTCGGCGACGCCGTCGCGCTCGGCCCAGCCCTCCAGGCCATTGGGCAGACGGATGCGCACGTACTTCCCCGTCTCCTCCAGCAGCTGCACCTTCAGGCCGGCGTGTACCTCGAAGAGCGAGCGCCCTTCCGAGCGAGGCAGCTCCCGCGCCACCAGCGTGGGGGACAGCACCACCGCCTCGTGCACGTTCTCGTGAACCCAGATGTGCGCCCCCAGCAGGAGCGCCGCGGGCACCGCCGCCGTGAGGCACAGCGCCATCAGCACCACCACCCCGGTGCGGCGCATGGCGGGGAAGACGCGCCGCAGGAGCAGCAGCGCGAAGCCCACGAGCCACGCGACGAAGAACACCCAGGCCACCGCCGCGCCGTCCGTCGCGGCCGCCAGCCGGGGAAGGAAGGCCTCGTCCGCGGTGGAGCCCACCACCTTGTCCACCTGCCGCGCCCGCGCCAGGGCCAGGTTGGCCTCCAGGTCCGAGGAACGGCCGCCCTGCTTCCGGGCCTGCTCCAGGGCCAGCACCGCGCGGCCCAGGTCGCCCCGGGCCAGGTGCGTGGTGCCCAGGTTGTAGAGCACGTCCGGCCCGCCGAAGCCGTGGGCGAGGAGCTTCTCGTAGTGGCCCTGCGCGGTGGCGTAGTCCTCGCGCCCGTACGCGTCGTTGGCCTGCTGGAAGACGGCCTCCGCTTCCTCGGCGGTGTAGTAGCCCTGCGTCGCCGCGTCGCTCATGCGGACCAGCCTTCCATCACCGCCGCCGCGGTCGCCAGCACCTTGCGGCGCTCCCCCGGCTCCACCCCACCGCCGTAGCGACCCAGGTCGCACGCCTCCAGCACGAAGAGCACGCGCGCGCGCCGCTCCGCGTCCACGCCCGCCGCCGCCAGCTTCTCCCCAAGCGCCTCGCGCGTCAGGCCGCCCACGGGGAAGCCCAGCTGCGCCTCCAGGAAGCCCACCATCGCCTTCTCCACCTCCACGTAGAAGGCCCCCGCGTCCGAGCCCGCCTTGAGCTTCTCCGCCTCCGCCAGCCGCTTGCGCGCGGCCTTCGCCTGCTGACGGCCCCGGCCCGCCTCGGAGCGGGTGGCCAGCCGGCCACGCATGCCGCCGACGAACGCCACGCCCACGAGCAGCCCCAACGGGGCCAGCACGCCCGCGAGGAAGAAGGGCCGCATCCACACCGGCTGCGACGGCCCCACGAAGTGGGCCTGGTAGCGCACCGGGCGCAGACCTCCCGCGGTCAGCACGTTCTTCTGCTCGTTGGCCGCGTCCACCATCTGCGAGGGGGTCATCGTCGAAGGCAGGGACGACACCCCGCCCGCGCCCGCCTCCACGGTGAGCGTGATGGGGTCGGTGCGCGCCACGTCGTACTGGCGGCGGTTGGGGTCGAAGTACGGGAAGCGCAGCTCTGGCAGCGTGAAGGTGCCCGTGCGCTGCGGCATCACCAGGTACTCCACCACGCGGCGGCCCTGGATGCGGTTGCGGTTGGGCGTGAGCCGGTCCGTCGTGGTGGGCTCATAGATTTTCAGCGCGGCGGGGCCGGTGAGCTTCGGCGGGGTGACGTTCTTCACGTTGCCCACGCCCTCCAGGATGACCTTCACCGTGATGGGCTGTCCCAGCTCCACGCGGGTCTGCGACACGTCCAGCGACATGCGCCACGCGCCCACGTTCGCGTTGGACATGTTCGCGGGCGCGCCGGACGGCAGGGGCCGCACCTTCACCTTCAGGCCGTTGGAGACGCGGTGCACGCGGTGGCCCGCGAAGAGGAACCCCGTGGTGATGTCCGCCTCCGCCGGGGTGATGGCCAGCGTGCCGGACTTCACCGGGAACAGCGCGCGGCGGCGCAGCAGGTAGGCGCGGTACGGGATGCCGTCCACCACCTTCTGCTCGCCCGTCAGCTGCGTGGGGCTCTCCACCTCTTCCGTCCAGAAGCCCTCCAGCTTGGGCATGGTGACGGCGTCCACGCTGGACAGGTCCACGCGCGAATAGATGTACAGCGACAGCGTGGCCTGCTCACCGACATAGAGGTCGTCGCGGTCCAGGCTCGCGCGCAGGAACAGGTCCGAGTCCCCGCGCGGAATCACCGGCGCGTCGTCGCTCACGTCGGAGTCGTCATCCCTGAAGGGGTCCGGCATGTTGCGCAGGTTGCGGAATGGATCCGGCAACCCGGGCCGGCCCCCCTGCTGCGCCTGGGGCGCGTTGCCCGCGCGGCCTTCGCGCACGGTGAGCTGCACGGCGTCCGTGCGCAGCGTGCGTCCGCCCGCGCTGAGCGTCGCGGGCGGAATCGTGAGCTTGCCCGCGCGCAACGGGCGCATGAGCAGTTCGTGGCGGGTGATGTCCTGGATGACGGCCGGGCCGCCGCCGGACAACGAGATGGAGCGCTGGCTGCCTCGCGACGAGGACAGCACCTCGAAGTCGTTGGACTCGGGCATGCGCACCTGGGCGTTGGGCGGCGCGTCCACCACCACCACGGTGAGCTTGAAGGTGTCGTCGGTGCCCACCTCGGTGCGATCCACCGTCTGGTAGAACTCGATGTCCGCCGCCCACGCCGGCGCCGTGGCCAGGAGGGCGAGCACGGCGAGCAGCGCCGTGCGTCCGCTACCAGTCCTTCTCATTGGGCTTCCTCTGCTTCTTCTTCTGCTGCTGGAAACGCCAGAGCTGGAGATTCTTCTCGTTCTGCTTCATCGCATCCAGCAGGCGCTCGGCCTCCTGCCGGTCGACGTCTCCCGGTGACACGCCGCCGTCGCGCGGGTTCGACTCCTTCTCTTCCTCGCCCTCGCTGCCGCCGTCCGCGCCGCCATCGCGCGAGTCGCCGTCGCCCTCGTCCTGGCCGCCGTCGGCCGTGCCGCCATCCGCCCCGCCGTCGCCCTTCTGGTTCGGATCCTGCTGCCCGGCATCGGAGCCGCCATCCGCCCCACCATCGCCAGGCCCGGCATCACCCCCACCGCCGTCCGCGCCGCCATCCGCGCCACCATCCGGTGCACCGCCATCCTGGCCACCGTCGGCGCCGCCATCTGGCGCGCCACCGTCCTGGCCCGCGTCCTGCGGCGTGCCGCCGTCGTCCTTCTTTCCGCCGTCCTCGCCGCCGTCCGGACGCCCACCGTCGCTGCCGCCGTCCTGGCCTCCATCCGTGCCGCCATCCGGCCCGTTCTGGGGCGGCGGCAGGTCACGCAGCACCACCTCGTAGTTGTGGCGGGCCTGCGGATCCGTGGGGTCCAGCGTGAGCGCCTTGCGGTAGGACTTGAGCGCTTCCGTGCGGTCGCCAGAGGTGGCCGCGAGGTTGCCCAGGTTGTACCAGCTCTTCTGCGCCAGGTCGGGCTGGCGCGAGGACTCCGCCACCTGCTTGAAGGCCTCGCGCGCCTCGGCCGTGCGGCCCAGCTTCGCGAGCGCGTCCGCGCGGTTGAACTCCACCGCCGGATCGTTGGGCCGCTCCTTCTTCGCGGCCTCGAAGTCGCGCAGCGCGTCCTCGTAGCGGCCCGCCGCGTAGGACTCGCGCCCGCGCTGCACCAGCGGGTGGTCCTTCTCCAAGGGGCCCACGGCCCACGCGGGGCCCGGCAGCGCCAGCAGCCCCGCCAGCCCCACCGCCACCGCGCGCGCCGCGCGCCGCCGCATCGAACGCGCGCTCATGCGCCCCTCCGGCGCGACGGGATGAGCGCCATGCCCAGCACCAGCAGCGCCAGCCCGGGGATGGCGAACATCTGGAAGCGCTCGTCGTAGCGAACCGTCACGCGGCTCTCCAGCTCGCTCTTCTGCAACTGGTCGATGCGCTCCACCACCTGGCTCATCGCCACGCCGTTGGGCTGGTAGAAGAAAGCCCCGCCCGTCGCGTCCGCGATCGCCGTCAGCCCCGCGCGGTCCAGGCGGGTGATGACCGTCTCTCCGGTGGAGTCCTTCTTGTAGTCCACGAACTCGCCGCGCCGGTCGTAGACGGGAATGGGCTCACCGGCGTCGGAGCCCACGCCCACCGCGAGCACCTGGATGTGCGCGTCCTTGAGCGCGTCCGTGGCTTCGCGCACCTCGCCCGTGAGGTCCTCGCCGTCCGAAAGCAGCACCACCACGCGCTCCTTGGAGCCGCGGTCCGCGTTGTCCAGCACCTGCTTGGCCAGCTTCAGCGCCGCGCCCACGTTGGTGCCCCCCTGGGGCATCACGTCCGGATCCACCGCGCGCAGGAACAGCTTCACCGCCGAGTAGTCCGACGTGAGCGGCGACTGCACGAACGCGTCCCCGGCGAACACCACCAGCCCGGCGCGGTCGCCCTTCAGCTCGTCCAACAGCGTGTTGAGCTCCAGGCGCGCACGGTCCAGGCGGCTGGGCTGCACGTCGCGCGCGAGCATGGACTTGGACGCGTCCAACGCCACCACCACGTCGATGCCCCGGCGCTTCGTCAGCTCGCTCTTCGTGCCGCACTGGGGCTGCGCGAGCGCCAGCCCGAAGAGCATCAGCCCCAGCCCGTACAGGCCGCCCTGCGCCGCGGGCCGCCACACGGACACGCCGGGCGCGAGCGCCGCCACGTGCCGCTCCGCGATGAGCGCGGACAGCCGGGTGCGCCGGCCCAGCGCCTTCATGAGCGCGAGCAGGCCCAAGAGCAGGCCCACCAGGAGCAGGCCCAGGAACAGCGGCTGCGCGAGCCCCACCTGATAGCCCAGCAGCGTGAAGCGCCATGCCTCCATCGTGGGCATCATGGGAACACCCGCAGGAAGGTGGCGCGCAGCAGCAGCTCCAGCGCGGCGAGCCCGAAGGCCACGAGCAGGAACGGGTGGAAGTTCTCCTTGTACGTGGCGCTGGCCCCGCCCTCCATCAGCTTCGAGCGCTCCAGTGCGTCCAGGACCTTCTGAAGGCCCTGCTTGAGCCCCTCCGGGTCGGTGGCGCGGTAGTACTCGCCGCCGGTGCGGTCCGCGATGTCCTGCATCAGCTCCGGGTTGATGGGGATCTCCGTCTCACGCCACACGGTGTTGCCGAACAGGTCCGTTCCCTGCGGGAAGGGCACCTTGCCGCCCTTGCCCACGAGGATGGTGTAGATGGGGATGTGCAGCGACGCGGCCATGTTCGCCGCGTCCAGCGGGGAGATCTTCCCGGCGTTGTTGTCGCCGTCGGTGATCAACACCACCACCCGGCTCTTCGCGTCCGAGTCGCGCAGGCGGTTGAGCGACGTGGCGATGGCGTCGCCAATGGCAGTGCCGTCCTCCAGCACGCGGGTGCGCAGCTGCTTGAGCACCTCCTTGAGCACGCCGTAGTCCAGCGTCAGCGGGGACTGCGTGTACGCGGCGCCGGAGAACACCACCAGGCCCAGGCGGTCGTTCACGCGGCCGGTGATGAAGTCCGCGAGCACCTCCTTCGCCACGTTCAGGCGGTTCTGCGGCCGGAAGTCACCCGCCTCCATGGACGTGGACAGGTCCAGCGCCACCACGATGTCGATGCCCTCCACCGACAGGTCGCGCACGCGCGAGTCGCGCGACTGCGGCCGGGCGATGGCCACCACCGCCGCCACCACCGCCGCCGCGCGCAGGACGGGCAACAGGGGCAGCAGGTACGTGCGCAGCCCGCGCCCGCCCTTCGCGAAGACGTGCGCGGCGGAGAAGCGCAGCGTCGCGCGGCGCTTGCGCTCCCAGAAGGCGAGCCCCAGCAACAGCGGCGCCAGGAGCAGGGCCCAGAGCACCTCCGGGTTATTGAACGCGAGGTCCGGAGGCAGCATCGGGCGTGGGGGGAGCGGGAGGAACGTACGTCCGGGCCAGCAGGTCGTAGCCGAAGGCCAGCGCCTGATTGCAGGACTCGGGGGAGGCGTCGGCGCGGGCGTACTTCACCATGTCCGACTCGGAGACGAAGCGCATCAGCGCGTCCTCGGGCAGGCCCGGCGTGGGCAGCCTGCGCAGGGACGTCATCAGTTCGGACGACGTGCACTCCAGGGCCTCGAAGCCGTAGCGCTCGCCCAGGTAGCCACGCACGATTTCGGAGAGGCGGAAGTAGAAGTCCTTCGCGTGGCCCCGGCCCGGCAGGTCCTCGCGCTTGAGCGCGTCCAGCGACTGGCGCACGCGCACGTCCAGGGGCAGCAGCGGGACGACCTTCTCGCGCTTCGGGCGGCGCTGCCACCAGCGCGCCAGCGCCCAGACCGCGAGCCCCACCGCCAGCGCCACCGCCAGCGCGTAGAGCAGCGTCCAGGACCGGATGGGCACCTCCTGCGGCGGCTGGTAGTCGAACAGCTCCGCGCCCTGCCCGTTCGCGTCCGGAGGCAGCGAGGAGACCACCTCCACCGGCTTGCCCTTGAGCACGAAGCGCCGGGGGCCCTCCGGCGTCGCCACGTCGAAGGTGAGGTCGGGCAGCTGCACGCCGCCCAGCTCGAACGCGGAGAAGCGCAGGCCGAACGTCGTGATGGCGTCGTTCGCGTTGTCCTGGCGCTGGCGCGTCTGCTGGAGCAGCTCGACGGCGCCCTCTCCCGTGGGGGGCACCAGTTCGTAGCGCTGGTCCTTCGGGTGGGTGAGCGTCACCTGGTAGGTGAACGGCTCGCCGATGCGCACCTCCTCCGGCTCCACGCGCGCGGAGGCCCCCGTGGGCGTCACCGACTCCAGGACGGCCGGAGCCTTCGCCGGGGCCGGGGCCTGCGCCCACACCGCTGGCGCGCTGAAGCCGAGCACGGCCGCGAGGACGAGCGCGCGCCTCATGCCGCCATCCTCCGGGCCCGCGTGCGGAAGAAGTTGGCCAGGGCCTTGCCGTGGTCGTCTCCGGCGCGCAGCTCCACGTGGTCCAGCTCCAGCTTCTTGAACAGCTTGCGGCGCTCGTCGCGCTGGACCTGCATCGCGCGCGCGAACCGCCCGCGCACGGTGGAAGAGCTGGTGTCCACGACGAAGCGCTCCCCTGTCTCCGGGTCCTCCATCTCCACGAGCCCGTGGCGCGGGAACGCCTGCTCCAGCGGATCCTCGATGACCACCGGCACCAGGTCGTGCCTGCGGCCCACGAGCCGCAGCGGCTTCTCGTAGCCCGTCGCCATGAAGTCCGACACGAGGAAGGTCACGGCCTTCCGCTTCGACACCTGCGTCAGGTACGTGAGCCCCGACGCCAGGTCCGTCCCCCGGCCCTTCGGCTTGAAGGTGAGGATGTCGCTCACCAGCCGCAGCACGTGCGTGCGGCCCTTGCGCGGCGGGACGACCTTCTCCACCCGGTCCGAGAAGAGGATGAGCCCCACGCGGTCGTTGTTGGCGATGGCGCTGAAGGCGATCTGCGCGGCCACCTCCGCGGCGACCTCCGCCTTGGTGCGCTCCTTCGAGCCGAACTCGTTGGAGGCGGACACGTCCACCAGGAGCATCACCGTGAGCTCGCGCTCCTCGGTGAAGACCTTGATGAACGCCTCGTTCATGCGCGCGGTGACGTTCCAGTCGATGAAGCGGATCTCATCCCCGGGCTGGTACTGCCGCACCTCGGAGAAGGCCATGCCTCGGCCCTTGAACACCGAATGGTACTGGCCGGCCAGCATGTCGGAGACCACCTTGCGGGTGCGGATCTCCAGCTTGCGGATGCGGCGGATGAGGTCCTTGGGCAGCACGGGCGCGCTCTTACCGGGGGGCGGTCAGGGGACTTCCACGCGGTCGAAGACGCGCTGGATGATCTTCTCCTGGGTGAGCTCCTCCGCCTCGGCCTCGTAGGTCATCGCGATGCGGTGGCGGAGCACGTCGAAGGCGATGGCCTTCACGTCCTCCGGCGTGACGAAGCCGCGGTGGCGCAGGAACGCGTGCGCGCGAGCCGCCTGCGCGAGCGCGATGGTGGCGCGCGGCGAGGCGCCGAACTGGATGTAGTCCGCCAGGTCCTTGAGGCCGTACCGCGCGGGCTCGCGCGTGGCGAACACCACGTTGAGGATGTACTCCTTCACCTTCTCGTCCATGTAGATGGCGTGGACGAGCTCGCGCGCGCGCGCCAGGTGCTCCAGCGCGATGACCCGCTGGGCCTTGGGCGAGGAGCCGCCGGACATCCGGTCCATGATGACCTTCTCCTCATCACGGGTCGGGTAGCCCACCTTCACCTTGAGCATGAAGCGGTCCACCTGGGCCTCGGGCAGGGGGTAGGTGCCCTCCTGCTCGATGGGGTTCTGGGTGGCCAGCACGAGGAAGGGCGAGGGCAGGCCGAAGGTCTGGTCGCCGATGGTGACCTGGCGCTCGGCCATGGCCTCCAGGAGGGCGGACTGGACCTTGGCGGGGGCGCGGTTGATTTCGTCCGCGAGGACGATGTTCGCGAAGATGGGCCCCTTGCGGACGGTGAACGCGGCCGTCTGCTGGTTGTAGATCATCGTGCCGACGAGGTCCGCCGGCAGCAGGTCCGGGGTGAACTGCACGCGCATGAAGGTGGCGCTGAGCGAGTCCGCCACGGTCCGGACCGTGAGCGTCTTGGCGAGTCCAGGCACGCCCTCCAGGAGGACGTGCCCGTTGCACAAGAGACCAATGAGGATGCGTTCGAGCATGTACCGCTGCCCGACGATGACCTTGCCGGTCTCCTGGTTGAGGACCTCGACGAAGCTGCTTTCCTGCTGCACGCGCTCCGTGAGCGCGCGGATGTCGGTGTTCATGTCCCCTCTGTCGGCCTGGGCGGCGGGCAGCCTAGGGTTCCCGGGCGTCCGGCTCAACACCGCTGTAGGCCGGACATTCCGTCAAGCCGCCCCGTCCCGTAAAGGGTCATCCTCACCATGTCCCGCCCGCCTCCCCCCCGCCGCTCTCCCCTCCCCCCTCGCTGGGACGCCGCCGGCCGCCCGGGGGCCCCGGGCGCCACACCCCCGGTGGGCCCGGTGGAGGCGGGCCTCCTGGCCCAGCTGGCCCCCGCCGTGGTGCCCCAGGTGCACTGGCTGCCCGGAGGGGGCGCGGTGCGAATCCTCGAGGGAGGCCCCCCGGAGGGCGCGCGTTCGACCGTGGTCTGGCTCCATGGGCGCGGCCACTGCGCGACGCACGCGTTCCCCTCTCTGACGGCGCTGGCCCGGCACCACCGGGTGCTGGCCCTGGACCTGCCCGGCTTCGGACAGTCCACCGCCCCGGACCTGGCCGTGCGCTCCCCGGAGGACGCGGCGCGCTTCTTCACCGCCCCGGTGGAGGAGGCGCTCGGGCTGGTGGCGCCGGGGCCGGTGACGGTGGTCGGTCACTCCCTGGGCGGGCTGGTGGCGCTGGAGCTGGCGCTTCGCGGGACGGTGCCGGTGGAGCGGCTGGTGTTGGTGGACGCGATGGGGCTGGGGCCGGAGATGACCCGGGCCTCGCGCCTCTTCTTCCACGCGGGGCCGGAGCGGCTGGCGCGCAACCTGGGGCCCTGGGCGATGGCGCGGATGCTGCCGCCGCCGCCCACCCCGCTGGGAGTGAAGCTGGGCGCGCTGGGCTATGAGCTGCTCGCCGTCCCTGGCGGCAGGCCAGAGGCGGCGCGGGCCTTCAACACGCTGGCGCCGCTGACGGGCCCGGTGTTCCACCGCCGCGAGCGGCTGGGCGAGGTGAAGGTCCCCGTGCTGCTCATCTGGGGTGAACGGGATGAGACGCTGCCTGTCTCCCTGGCGGACGAGGCCGCGCGCGGGCTGCCCCAGGCCCGTGTGCTGCGCGTGAACTGCGGACACAGTCCGCAACTCGAGCGCCCCGAGCGCGTGCTCCCCGAGCTGAAGGCCTTCCTGGACGCGGAGCGCACCGGCGACTGAGCGGGCCCGGCATCCCCGCCGTCATCCGAACCGGGTACAGTCCTGCGCCGTGCCGAGAGACTTCCTAGACCTGGAGGCGACGCCAGAGCGGTTGCAAGCGCTGGTGGACGCCAGAATCCTGAGCCCCGACGCGTACGGGCGCGCGCTGCACCTGGCGGTCGCCACGCCGTCGCGCTCCGCGTGGAGGGCGTTCCTGTCCACGACGCTGATGGCCCTGGGCGCGCTGCTGGTGCTCGCGGGCGTGGTGTACTTCTTCGCCTTCAACTGGGCGGAGCTGGGACGCTTCGCGAAGCTGGGCCTCGTGGCCCTGGGCATCACCGGGGCGGCCGTGGGTGCGTGGCGGCTGGGGGAGCGGCCCTCGGGGCAGTTCTCGCTGCTCGCGGCGGCGGTGCTCGTGGGCCCGCTGCTCGCCGTCTTCGGCCAGACGTACCAGACGGGCGCGGACCCGTATGAGCTGTTCATCGGCTGGGGAGTGCTCATCCTCCCGTGGGTGGCGCTCGCGCGCTTCACGCCGCTGTGGCTGTTGCAGCTCGTGCTCATCAACACCGGCCTCATCCTCTTCTGGGGCCAGCGCATGCACGGCTTCGAGTCGCGCGGCACGAACCTGGCGCTGATCCTCGGGCTGCTCAACGGGTTCGCGTGGGCCACCTACGAGCACTTCGCCAACCGGCGGGTGCCGTGGCTCCAGGGGCGGTGGATGCCGCGCGTGCTCGCGCTGATGGCGATGGGGCCGCTCGTGGGCATGTCCATCCTGTTCATCGTCAGCCAGTACAACCGCGCGTTCGACACCGGCCTGTCGCTGCTGCTGCTGCTGGGGGCCTTCGCCGCCATCTACGCCCTGCACCGGCACCTGCACGGCGAGCTGTTCCTGCTCACCGTGGGCGCGCTGTGCGCCATCATCCTCGTCACCACGGCGGCGGGCTACTTCCTCATCGAGGTCACCCGCGCCGAGGAGCTGACCCTCTTCCTCCTGCCCCTGCTGCTCATCTGCGAGGTGGGGCTGGCGGTGTACTGGCTGCGCCATGAGTCGCAGGCCACGGGCGTTTCGGAGGAGACCTGACCATGGCCCTGCGACCGACGATGCGCGAAGTCCTGGAGGGCCTGACGGCCGAGGGCCACGTGGGCGCGGAGGTAGACGCCCGCGCCCGCACCGCCCTGGAGGTCCGGCAGAAGACCGTGGGCGCGTCCCCCTGGTTCGTGAAGGCGCTGGCCGGGCTGGGCGCATGGCTGTCCGCCGCCTTCATGCTCAGCTTCTTCGCCTGCGTGGGCCTTTGGAAGGAGGAGGCGGCGCTCACCGGCCTGGGATTGGCGTTGGCCGTGGCGTCGGTGTTCCTGCGCCGCGGCACCCGCGGGCCCTTCATGGAGCAGCTCGCCCTGGCCCTGTGCCTGTCGGGCGTCGGAGCGTTCCTTTCAGGGCTGGGCATCAAGGAATTGGACATGGACCTCCTGGCGTTGGCGGGAATGCTGATGGGGATCGCCCTGCTCGCCACGTTCCCCGATGTCATCCTCTACTTCCTGGCGACGGTGGGCATCTGCGTGTCGGGCGCGGTCCTGGCGTACCAAGGCCTGGGGGGCGTGGGCGTGGACGCGTGGATGCTGGTGGGCGCCACGGCGCTCTGCGGCTTCCTCCTCTTCGAGCCTCAACTCCGGCGCGGACCGCTGGGGGCCCGCGTGGGCCCCATCGCCTTCGCGCTCGCGTGCGCGGTGCCCGGCTGGCTCTTGTTCCGCAGCATCGAGGGCGCCCAGCAGGGCTTCCGCTACCTGTTCCACTTCGCCAGCGACTTCGTGCCGCGCGCGGGGATCTCCCTCGTGCTGGCCCTGCTCGCGCTGGGGACGGGCTGGCGGGTGCTGCGTGAGCAGGGACTGGCGGGGGACAAGCGTGCCTGGGTCCCGGCGGCCTGCGCGCTCTTGCTCCTCACCGTCATGACGCTGCACACTCCTGGCGTGCTGATGGCGGGGCTGATGCTGACGCTCGGCTTCCACCGCCGCAGCCGCGTGATGCTGGGGCTCGCGGCGGCCTTCCTGCTGACGTTCGGGTCGTTCTACTACTACGACCTCCAGCTCACGCTGCTGGCCAAGGCGCTCGCGCTCGTGGGCGGAGGCCTGGTGCTGCTGGGCGTGCGGCAGTTCGTCCTGCGGCGGGACCCCGCCGTGCTCGCGGAGGCGCGATGAAACGCGGCGTCGTCATCTTCGGAGGGCTGGCGGTGGTGCTGCTCGCCATCGCGTTCCTCGTCGTGCAGAAGGAGACCGTGCTGGCCCAGGGCCAGCCGGTGCTGCTGCGGCTGGCGCCGGTCGATCCCCGCTCGCTCATCCAGGGCGACTACATGGTGCTCGACTACGCCATCAACCAGGGCTGGCGCGAAGGCCGCGAGGAACCCCAGGAGGACGGCAACATCGTGCTGCACCTGAATGAGCACAACGTGGGCGAGTTCGTCCGCTACGAGACGCCGGGCACCCCGCTGGCCCCGGGCGAGGTGCGGCTGCACTTCCGCATCCGGAACTCGCAGATGCGCCTGGGGGCGGAGGCCTTCTTCTTCCAGGAGGGCCACGCGGAGCGCTTCGCGAAGGCGCGCTACGGCGAGCTGCGCGTGATGGACAACGGATCCAGCGTGCTGGTGGGCCTGCGCGACGAGAACTACGAGCTGCTCGGCAGCAACGTGCACTGAGGCCGCCACGCTCCGCGCCCCAGCGGATGGGGCGCGGGGGCGGCGAGGCTACTCGGCGTCTTCGTTCTCGAGCAGGTCGGAGAAGGGCGAGCCCCCCTCGCCCAACGCCTTGTAGAGGACGTCCACCTTCTCCAGCTCGCGCTTGAGCGCCTTGTGGTGGTTGCGGTTCTTCACCAGGCTCTCGCGGCCCAGCAGGCGGAAGGCCTCGTCGCGGCCCACCTGGCGGATGGCCAGCCCCAGCACCAGTCCGCGGAAGCCGTCCGCGCAGTCCAGGTCCAGCGGAGCCCCGCGCCTGCGCGCCTCGCCCACGAAGGCCTGCGCCGCGGCCCGCAGCGCTTCGGGGAGGGGACGGCCGCCCGGCGCCTGCTCGTAGTCCAGCGCGCGCGCCACGTGCTTCTCCTGCAGCACGAGGTCGCCCGCGCCGGCCGCCTGCTCCACCATCGCCAGCGTGTAGGCGCGCCGCACGATGTTGTCGAGCTGCCGCAGGTTGCCCGGCCAGGTGCTGGTGGTCAGCAGGTGCTCCGCCTCCGAGGCCAGCCGCGCGGAGCCCTCCGGCATCCGCTCGCGGTGGCGGCGGTTCACCATGTACCGGGCCCAGAGGGGGATCTCGTCCTGGCGGTCCTGCAGGGGCGGCATGCGCACGGGCAGCACGTTCACGCGGTAGTACAGGTCCTCGCGGAAGCGCCCGGCCCGCACCTGCGCGTGCAGGTCCGCGTTGGTGCCGATGATGAAGCGCACGTCCGCGAGCTTCTCGCCGGTGCCCTCGCCCAGCGGCCGATAGCTGCGCGACTCCAAGAGGTGCAGCAGGCCGGCCTGCGCCTTCAGCGACAGCTTGTCGATTTCGTCGATGAACAGCGTGCCCCCGTCCGAGCGGGCCACCACGCCCGGCGCGTCGCGCACCGCGCCGGTGAAGGCCCCCTTCTTCCAGCCGAAGAGCTCCGCCATCTGGAGGTCCTCCGGCACGGTGACGAGGTCCAGCGTCTCGAAGGGCTTGCCCCGGCGGTTGGAGCGCTCATGGCACCAGCGCGCCAGGCGCGACTTGCCCGCGCCGGTGGCGCCGCTCACGAGGATGGTCTCGTCCTGGAGCGCGAACACGCGGAGGATGGGGAGCAGCTCCGCCATGGAGTGGCCCACCACGGGAAGGAACTCGTCCACCTCCGGAGTGGCCACCGGCCGCTGCGGCAGCGCGGTGAGGTACGGCGCGGCGATGTCCGTGAGCAGTTGGAGCAGGTCCCCGGCGTCGCGCCAGACGAACTCCTGGCCCATCGCGGCGAGGCAGTCCGCCTCCAGCGAAATCATGCCCTCCATGCCCGCGGGCGTGCGCAGGGGCAGCACGCACACGTGCGTGGCGTGGCGGCCCAGGAAGCGCTGCTTGCTTTCGTTGCTGTGGAAGCCCGCGAGCCCCGGGTCCCCCGTCACCGGCGCGTCCGGCGCGTGCGGCTGCACCGTGCCGATGTTCACGTCGATGGACACCGCGCACCGGTGCTCCACCACCGCGCGCCAGGCCGTGGCGGAGGTGAAGAAGGGCGTCCCGACGCCCGCGTCCGTGGTCTCCTTGCCGCCCACGTCCAGCGCCGCCAGCCGCCGGTACGCCTCTCCGGGACGCAGGTGGACGATGCCGCGCAGGACCCGGGCCCGCCCCGCATAGCGGCTGGCCGCCACCGCGGCTTCCGCCACGGTCAGCATCCGCCGCAACGTCGCGGCCGCCGCCGTTTCGAAGTCCCTGGAATCCCTGAGCGCAGCCATGAGCTGCGCCAACTCGTCTTGCATCCCCTCGCCTCCCGTGCGGAAGCCACGCCACCGCCGACCGGCGAAGCCGTCCAGAAATCAGACGCGGACTCTATCGGAGATGACGAGGAGGTGCGGATCCAGATGGAGAGCGCGGAAGGAGCGGCCCCTCCTTCCGCGCTCCGGAAGCATCTGGATGCGGTACACACCGTTGCCGGCGTATGGGCGGGACGCTTTGCGGATGTCGTGCCAGGAACAAAGCCCTGTGATTCCAGCGGCTTCTCCGCAGCGGCCCTCTTCCACTGCGTCCTGATGGAACGCAGGCGCGTCCTGATGGAACGCAACCCCGGCACCGTTTGAGCCCCAAGGCCTGACGCGCCCCTCGGTGTCCCGCTTAGCGGGAGCACCTGGGGTCATTCCATACCGGTCAGCGCGTGCTTCAGGGAGCGGCGCCCACGTCCGGCTTCAGGATGAACACGCGGTCCAGGCGCGGACTGCCGCGCCCCACGGGTGCCTCCAGGTCGTAGTCGAAGTCGAAGGTGGCGGCGACGCGCAGACCGGACTTGCGGAACAGGCGCTTCACCTGGGCTTCGTCGTAGGTGCGGAAGTGCCACGTCGTCTCGATGAGCCAGTCCTTGCCGGGTCCGGTGACGCGCAGGCGGTTGCGCATGGGCGAGCGGCGCAGCTGCTTCTCCGGCAGGCCCTCGTGCGTGTTGCAGACGACCTTGTCGCGCCCCACCTGCCCCACCCAGCGCTCGTGCTCGGGGCCGGAGCGCGCGTAGTCGGTGAGGTGGAAGCCCAGCACGTAGATGCCGTCCGGCTTGAGCAGGCGGCGGGTGCCGGACAGGTGCTCCACCGCGGCCTTCTCGCTGTCCAGGTAGCGGAAGGTGGACACCAGCGTGTGGGCCAGGTCCACGCGGCCCTCCAACGCCGGGTCGAAGAAGTCCTCCATGCGCGCCTGCGACAGCTTCACGCGGCGGCGCTCGGCGGGGGTGAGCCGCTTGCGCGCGTGGGCGAGCATGGCCTCCGACAGGTCATAGCCCGCGACGCGCAGGCCCCGCCCCGCGGCCTCCGCCACCAGCCGCCCCGCGCCGCACGCGGGCTCCAGCCACTGGTTGCCCCCCGTGCCGTAGCGCTGGCTCAACGCCTGGAGGAAGTCCGCCTCGCGCACGGTGTCGGTGCCGAAGATGGCCTCGTAGTACTCCGGGTGCTCGTACCAGTCCTTGCGTCGTTCCATGGCGCCTTCAGTGCTCCGTGTGTCCCAGGACCCGCGCGAGCACGAACATCACCAGCAACCCGGCTGCCAATGCCACCAGGTTGCGTCCGGGCTTGTCCCTGCCGTGCTTGTTCACGTGCGGCAGCAGGTCCGACACGGCGATGTAGAGGAAGGTGCCCGCGGAGAAGGCCAGCGCCTTGGGCGCCAGGGACTCGAAGCGCAGCACCGCGTCGAAGCCGAAGTAGAGCACCGCGCCCACCGGCACCATCAGGCCGTACAGCGCGGTGTACGCCAGGATGGTGCCGCGCTTCTTGCCCTCCGCCTGGAGGATGGACGCGAGCGACAGCGACGAGGGCACCTTGTGCGCGGTGATGGCCAGGAGCGCCATGGCGCCCACGCCCTCCTTCACGGAGGAGCCCAGCGCGATGCCGTCGAAGAGCGTGTGCGTGGACAGCCCCAGGAACGCGCTGAGGCCCAGCGCGTGGCCGTGCACGTGTTCAGCGCAGTCCGGCGGCTCCTCGCACGCGTGGGCGAGCAGGTAGCGCTCCAGCACCAGCACGAAGAGGAACCCCATGGGGACCAGCGCGAAGGCCCACCAGCCCCCGCCTTCGTACGCCTCCGGGAGCATGTGGAAGAAGGCCGCGCCGAACATCACGCCCGCCGCGAAGGCCAGGAACGTCACGAGCCGCGTGGAGCGGTCGTTGAAGATGACCACGCTCGCGCCAGACAGCGCGCTCACCACGACGATGAAGGAATACAGGAGGACTTCGGCCACGACCGGCGACATGGGGCGCGCACCCTACTCCCAAAACGCCCGGGTCAGTAGCTTCGCACCACGAGCACCGCCACCCGTCCCGGCTTCACGTCCACCAGGTGCGTCGTCGGCCGGCCCGGCGCGTCCACCTGGACGGTGTGCTTTCCCGGAGGAAGCCGGAATCGCGCCACCTGGAACTCCGCTGGCAGTGAGAGCCACGAGCGCAGGTCCGGCTGGTTGCCCGCGTTGAGCACCAGGAAGGTGAGCACCCCCAGCTCCTTGCTCTTGGTCAGCGCGCCCACGCCCGCGGCCAGGCCCGCCTTCGCCACCGCGCCCGCGAGCTGCTTCGCGAGCATGCGGCCGATGCGGTCGTTCAGGTGCACCTGGGCCACGCGCGACAGCGACGTCACCGTGATGGCCCGCTCCGCCTGCCCCTCCACCGACACACGCACCGGCGGTGTGCCGCCGCGGTCGCGATAGACGGGCACTTCAATCAGCTCCCCGGAGTCACCGCTGGAGCGCGACATCCGCTGCTTCTCCGGAGACAGGCCCGCTTCCACCACCACCACCAGCTGCCCGTCCCCTGGCGCGAGCGGGTCGTGCGCCACGCCCGAGAACTTCCGGGACAGGGTGTCGTAGGCGTCGTCGCGGCCGGTCTTCTTCGCCAGCCGCAGCAGCGGCTCCGCCAGCCCGCCCAGCCGGGGCTCCAGCTCATAGGCCTTCATGTAGTCGATGAAGGCCGAGTCCCATTCGCGCTGGTCCTCGTACAACACGCCGCCCAGGTAGCGGGCGATGGCCAGCTGTTCGTAGGGCTTCTTCTCGTCGACGATCATCTTCTCGATGCGCTCGTTGACGCGGCGGACCTCCACGAGCGCGTCCTCGTCCCGGCCCAGCTCCGTGTAGTTGAGCGCCTGGAGGACGGAGATCATCAGCTTCTCGAAGTCCTCTCCCCGGTAGGCGCGGTGCCGCTCGTTGCTGAGCAGCACCCCGGCCTCCTCGCTCACGGAGGTGATGTCCAGCTCGCCGCTGAGCCGGTCCGCCTCCGCCAACACCTTCGTGCTCTCCTCCCACTGGCCGGCCGCGTGCAGCACCATGCCCCGGTCCAGCAGCAGCAGGAGCCGGTCGCGCTCCGGGGACTCCCGCTGCTCGGCATCCAGCGCGCTCAGCGCGCGCGGGTAGTCCGAGGACTGGTACGCCCAGCGCGCCGAGGCCGTGCGCGCCACGTAGTCGCTGGCGCAGCCCGTGCCCAGGACGCTCAAGGCCACGGCGAACAACAGGCCCCAGCGCGCGGCCGCGGGACGGACGGGAGCGCGTGGGGCCTGGGGGACGATGTCAGGGAGGTTGGACACGGGGACGGCTACCAGCTCACGCCCTGCTTCTCGAACTTCTTGCGGATCTGCTTCTCGTCCGTCCACGCCAGCGTCCCGGTGCGCACGTCGTTCAGCTTCGCCGTCATCTTGTAATAGACGAGCTTGTCGCGGCCGACCTCCTGGATGATGGAGGCGAGGTCGCCCGTCATCAGGAAGTCCACCGACGCCTGCTGGCCCGGGGCCTTCGCGGCGTTCGGGTTCACATAGCCGGACTGCTGGTACTCGTACTCCTCCGCGATGTCCTGGCGCGCGGCCTGGTCCACCAGCGCGAAGCGGCCGGTCTGCGCGAGCGCCGTCTGGATCTTGTCCGCCAGCGAGCGCATGTCGATGTGCTCACTGGTGCTGTTGCGCAGCTTGCCCACGAGGACGATGGGCAGGGACTGGCCCTGCGGCGGGGCCTGGGCGAAGCGCGGAGAGCTGGCGAGCGACTCGGCCATCTTCTTCGCGATGAGCTGCAGGTCGTTCTCGTTGAAGCGGTCCCCCAGCATCTCGATGGTGTTGGGGTCTTCATAGGTGCCCCGCGTGAAGGCGCGGGGGCCCGCGCAGCCGGCGAGCGACACGGCGACGAGGGCGGACAGCAGCAGGCGGCGGGTGTTCATGGTCGGGTCGACTCCTAGTTCCATTCGCATTCGAAGCGGCTGCCTTCGAAGTTCCACTTGTAGGCAAGCACCGCGTCGCGGCGGTAGCCGGCCGTCAGCCGGCAGAGGCTCTGCAAGGACGCGCGCGGATAGTCGAAGGTGTACGTCTGCGCCTTCGCGCGCTCCTGCGGGGTGAGCTGCGAGGGGTGCGTGAGCGTGGGGCTGGCGCTGGCGGCCACCAGCACGCGGTGCGCGCCGTAGGTCTTGAGCGGCACGTGTCCCGCCAGCTGGATGCGGCGCACCGTGCGGGCCACCATGATGTCGCTGCGGTCCACCATCGTCTCGTGGCTGTTGCTGCGCTGGAGCAGCTCCGGGAGGTTCGCGGAGAACACGCGGGTGATGTCCCCGTCGTCCACGAAGAAGTAGAGGAACGCCTCGCGCGCGGTGCGGCTCTCTCCGGTGAAGTCCAGCGTCACCAGGACGTCCAGCTGCCGGTTGGGCGCCAGGCCGTGGCGCGACACCGCCGCCAGCACCGTCTTGTCCACGCCCGCCTTCTTCAGGCGGATGAGGCCGTCCGCGCTGGCGTCACAGGAGCAGCGGCGCTCTTCAATCATCTTCACCAGCTGGGCGGGCTCGAAGCCGGCCTGGGACAGCTTGGTCAGCTCCTCATCCGTGAGCGGGAGCTGATCCGAGCGCTCGTAGATGCGCGGCAGCTGGTTCGGGTCCCACTGGATGATGTTGTAGGTCTGCACGTCCCCCGACGGGAACGGCAGCGAGACCGGGGGCGCGGAGGCACGAGGCGCCTGCGCGGCGGTCAACGCGACAGCGGCGGCGAGCAGTTGGGCGATCATGGCGACGTTAGAACCGGTATCCGATGTTCATGAACAACCGGTTCGTCACTCCTCCTCCCCCGATGGGGATGTCCGGCGAGTAGTGCAGACCCATGAGCACGCGGTCGCGGCGGCCCAGGAAGAGCTCCGCGCCCACCTGCGGCGACAGGGCGAAGCGAAGGCCCTCGCCCTCCGGGATGACGATGGCGCCCGCCTTGATGCCCAGGGTGAAGGACACCGGCCAGCCCCAGGTGCGGAAGGTGGGGCCCACGTTGCCGATGAAGCGGCCTCCGTCGAACACGTAGGCGCCGCTGGCGTCCAGGCGGTACCAGTCATCGCCCCAGAGGGAGACGGTGGCGCCCACGAACAGCGGCGGCCCCTCCGGCGCGCCCGCGGGGTTCTTCTGGGCGTTGATGGCCGCGCCCCAGTCGAACTGGAGCGACACGCCCCGGCGGTTGTCGCCGTAGCCGCCCGCGCCGTACTCCGACTCCTCGGGCCCGTCGGTGCGACCCCGCTCCTGGGCGCTCGCGGTCAGCGGCGCGGCGACGGCCAGGAGCGCCAGGGCTCCGCACAACGTGACAGGACGCTTCATCTCTTGGACTCCCCAGCGAGGGTGCGACTGCTCTTACGCGCGTCATACGTCGCGACGGGCGACATATTCATCGGGTGGCGAACTTCCGTGCAAGCGCCCGCTCCCCCGGAGGCGCCGGATTCAGGCCCGGGGCTCCGGGGCGCCCGCCGTGGCCTCCTCCAGATCGTCCTTGGGAGGCGGGGGCAGCTGGGCGGCGCGGGACTCGCTGCGCACCATGGGCAGCCACTGGGGACGGCCGCGCAGGAAGAGCACCAGCCGCTCGCGCACGAGGAAGCGCAGGTCGCCCAATTGGCTGGAGTTCGCCGCGCTCACCAGGGCGCGCACGGTGAGGGTCTTGTCCATCACGTCGAAGACGACCAGCGTCTTCACCCGGCCATCCCACAGGTGCTTGCCCTCGTTCGCGAGGATGCGGTCCAGTTCGGCGCGCAGCGCGTCGATGTCCGCCATGTAGTCCACCTGGAGGATGACGGTGCCCATCATCTCCGGGGAGCCCTTGCTCCAGTTCTGGAAGGGCTTGTCCAGGAACTGGGTGATGGGGATGACCATCCGGCGCTGGTCCCAGATGCGCAGCACGACATACGTGAGGGTGATCTCCTCCACGACGCCGAACTCGTTCTCCACCAGCACCTGGTCCCCAATGCTCACCGGCTGGGTGATGGACAGCTGGATGCCGGCGAGCAGCGTGGAGATGGACTTCTGCGCGGCGAGACCGATGACCAGACCGGCGATGCCGGCGGAGGCGAGCAGCGACACGCCGACGTTGCGCACCACCTCGAACTGCATCAGCAGGAGCGCGGCGGCGATGACGTAGGTGGCCACCTCGAACACGGCGCGCAGCACGGCCAGCTGCGTGCGCAGCGAGCGCGCGCGGGGCTGGTTTCCCCCCTCGGTGGTGACGCGGCTCTGGACGAACGCCTCCGACACCCGGAGGAAGCGCAGGATGAACCACGACACCGCGACGATGACGAGCGAGTAGCTCACCCGGTCGCTCAAGAGCCGCAGCTTGGGGGGCAGCAGCAGGAACGACGTGCCCAGCGCGAGGAACAGCGAGAAGAACGGCAGCCGCAGCGGGCCCCGTCCCGCGCCGACGAGCTGATCATCCCAGGTGATCTTCGTCCAGCGCGCCACCCGCATCGCGGCGGACAGGAGCAGCTTCTCCAACAGGTACGAGAAGATCCACGCGCCCAGCAGCGTCACCGCGAGCCCCAGCCACTGCCACAGCTCCAGGCCCAGCACGGTGCGGTCGAAGAAGAAGGCCGGCAGCGTTTCGGTGAGCAGCGGGCCGTACTCGTCGAAGAGCGGGTCCACCATCTTCACGGTGGCCTCCGCGAAGACCCAGGTGGGCGCGCCGTCCACCGTCACCCGTTGCAGGCGGATGGGCACGCTCTCCCCCTTGAGCGGGATGGCGCCCAGGGAGCTGAAGCGCGCCCCCGGAGGCTCGCCTTCCGGCACCTTGGGAAGGGCGGACACCTCCACGGCCAGCTCGCGGTCCAGGACGAACTTCAGCTTCCGCGCCAGTTGGGCGCCCTGCGCGGCCTGTTCGGAAGCCGGGAGGTAGTCCAGGTAGAGGTAGAAGGCGGCGCGGGGGTAGTCCCCGCGATGCACCGCGTCCAGGAAGCCTTGCGTGGTGGCGCGCGGCGACGAACGGTCGAGGTCCTGGGGGACCTGCCCCAGTCCAGGGTTGAGGGCGGCCGCGGGGAGGCCACCGAGGAGAAACCCCAGGAGGAGGAGGGCCGCCAGGGCCCGGGAGGCGCGGTGCTTCATGGCGCTTCCTTACCCTTTTTCGGTCCCGTTGCCCGTGAAAGACGGCCACGACCTCCGCGCCCGCCCGGCGGCTGGGACGCCCCTCGGGCAAAGCCGCGAACCCGGCCTGGGTTGCGACACGGGAAAGCATTGGTGCGACGCTGGGTGGTGGGCTAGAACCGACCCCAAGGAAGGTCGCCGTGTCCGAGCAGAAGCGAAGAATCCTCCTGATTGACGACAGCGAGATCACCCTCGCCATGGAGAAGGCCGTCCTGGAGGCGCGGGGCTACGAGGTCGTGGCCACCTCCACGCTCATGGAGTTTGAGAAAACGCTTCAGAGCTGGCGACCGGACCTCATCCTCACGGACATCCACATGCCGGAGGCGAAGGGCACGGACATCTGCCGCACGCTGAAGAACGAGTACAACACGCAGGACATCCCCATCGTGTTGTTCTCCAGCCTGCCGGACGACGAGCTGTCGAAGCTGGCCGAGCAGGTGGGCGCGGACGGCTCGCTCTCCAAGGTGAATGGCCTGGAGGCGATGGGCGAGAAGATCGACGAACTGGTGCAGAGCATCCTCTGGTGATGACGATGCGCGCGGCCGTCCTCGCGGTGCTCGTGAGCGCGCTTCTCGCCGGTTGCAGACGCCAGGAGTCGCGCCCCCAGGAAGGCGGCGCCCCGGCGAAGCAGGCCCCCACCCCCGCGCCTCCGGGCGCGGTCCTCTTCCTCTCCGCCGACACGCGCGGCTACCTGGGCCCCTGCGGCTGCAGCGAGAACATGCGCGGCGGCATCGGACGGGCGGCGTTCCAGGTGCAGGAGGCGCGCAGGGGCGGCCAGCCGGTGCTGTACGTGGACGGCGGCAACAGCCTCTTCGGGGAGACGCACCTCAAGGCGGATCAGGTGCCGCAGGAGGAGCGCAAGGCGAAGGCGCTGGCGGACGCGCTGCGCACCATGGGCCTCGCCGTGCGCGCCACGGGAGCGCTGGACGACACGCGCGGCGCGGACTTCCGCCGGGGGCTGGGCCTCCCGGAGGTGGCGCCGGGCGAGGTGAAGGTGCTGGACGCGGGGGCTCGCCAGGTGGGCGTGGTGGCGGCGGATTCGGGCGAGGCGCTGGTGAAGGCCAGCCAGCGGGCGCGGGAGCAGGGCGCGGACTTCGTGGTGGGCCTGTTGGACCAACCGCTGGAGACCGCGCAGGCCGCCGCGGCGCTGCCGGGGCTCGCCGCGAACCTGGTGGTCGCGACCCACAGCGCCAGCGAGTTCTCCGCGGAGGAGAACCGGCTGGTGCGCTCCGACGTGCCGGTGGTGGCGCTGCAGAGCAAGGGGCGCTCGCTGTTGCGCTTGGACCTGACGTACGCGGCCGCGAAGGGACCCTTCGCGCTCCAGGCCTCGCAGGGAGACGTGGACCGGGAGGTGGCCGCGCTGGAGCAGCGCATCGCGCTCCTGGACAAGGAGATCGCCCTGCCGGGACTGGACCCGAAGCTGAAGGCGCTGAAGCAGGGCAAGCGCGACGAGCTGGCGGCGCGCAGACAGACCGCCCTCACCGCGCCGCCCGCGACCGCCACCGACGTCAACGGCTTCACGCTGCGCTTCCTGCCGCTGGAGTCGAACCTGCCCACCGCGCCGGACACGCAGGCGCTGGTGAAGGCCTACGACGCGGACGTGGGCGCGCTGAACCTCGCGTGGGCGAAGGCGCACGGCCAGGACTGCCCGCTGCCCGCGAAGGGACAGTCGGGCTTCGTCGGCAGCGCGGCCTGCGCGGACTGCCACCCCGACGCGACCGCCGTGTGGGAAGGCACCAAGCACCACCACGCGTGGGCGACGCTGGAGGAGGTGGGCAAGCAGCACCACCTCAACTGCGTCGGCTGTCACGTCACCGGCTGGCAGCAGCCCGGCGGCGTGTGCCGGCTGGACAAGGTGGCCGGACGCGAGGACGTGGGCTGCGAGAGCTGCCACGGCCCCGGCTCGCGTCATGTGGACGCCCCCAGCCCGAAGACCATCGTGGGCAAGCCGGGACAGGCCGTGTGCGTCACCTGCCACAACACGGAGAACTCGCCGCACTTCGACTTCGCCACCTACCTGCCCCGCGTGCTCGGGCCGGGTCACGGAAGACCGGAGAAGAGCGGGCAAGCGGCGGAGCCCCCGTCGAAATAGGGCGCTCGCTCCCACTCGGTGTCCATTCGGGGGGCACACCGAGCGACTTGTTGTTTGACTGTCAAGAAAGCTGGCGAATACTGCGGCCTTCGCCTGCTTCTGGGCGACATCGCCTGGCGTTCCCATGCCGCCTCTCTCCCTCATCCTGCTTGCCCTGGCCTCGGTCCCCTCCCCGCCGGGGGTGGCGCCGAAACCCGTGCCACCGCCGGGCGTGCATGCGGTTCCCTCCTCGGAAGCACCTTCGCTGACGGCGGACGGCACGCTGGCCGCGCCTCCGGTCCCCATGATGGAGGAGGGCGAGGACAGCGACGAGGTGGAGTCCGAGTCCGCCGAGCTGGAAGAGCTTCGCGCGCTGGAAGGCGCCACGCTGGACCCCGAGTCGAAGCCGAACGCGGAGATGATGCAGTCGCTGCGGCGGCTGGGGCTGACGAACCCGCTGCGGCTGCGGATGCTGGACGCGCTGGAGGAGCCGACCTTCCGCGAGGACGACACGCCCCCGGCGCTGGCGCGCATCACGGACCTGGCGACCTTCGACATCTCGCGGGTGAAGGACCGCTACGACATCCCGGTGGACATGCAGCCGCGGGTGGCCGAGTACATCCAGTTCTTCCAGGGCCCCGGCCGCAAGTGGTTCCGCAAGTGGATGGCGCGCTCCACGCGCTACCTGCCGGTGATGCAGCCCATCCTGGAGGCGAAGGGCCTGCCCCGGGACACGGTGTACCTGGCGATGATCGAGAGCGGCTTCTCCGCGAACGCCTATTCCTGGGCGCACGCGGCCGGGCCGTGGCAGTTCATCTCCAGCACCGGCAAGCAGTACGGCCTCAAGCAGGACTTCTGGGTGGACGAGCGGCGCGACCCCATCAAGGCCACGCAGGCGGCGGCGGCGTACCTGAAGGACCTCTACGGCGAGCTGGGCCACTGGTACCTGGCGTGGGCGGGCTACAACACCGGCTCGTACCGGGTGCGCAAGATGGTGGAGCGCTACGGGACGAACGACTTCTGGGTGCTGGCGGAGGAGCGCGGGCTGGCGAAGGAGACGAAGCACTACGTGCCCAAGCTCATCGCCGCGGCGCTGGTGGCGAAGAACCCCACCGCGTTCGGCTTCTCCGAGGAGGAGTTCCAGTACGAGGCCACGCTGGAATACGACGAGGTGAAGCTCACGGACGCGACCGACCTGGACGTGGTGGCGCGCGCGGCCGGGGTGAGCGTGACGGACGTGCAGGAGCTGAACCCGGAGCTGCGGCGCTGGTGCACGCCGCCCGCGACGACCTCGAAGCCCTACGTGCTCAAGCTGCCGCGCGGCACCACGACGCTCTTCGCGGAGAACCTCCAGAAGCTGTCGCCGGCGGACCGGCTGACGTTCCGGGTGCACACCGTGAAGCGCGGCGACACGCTGTCGCAGATCGCCCAGAAGTACGGCACGGCGCCCGAGGCCATCCTCCAGATGAACCGGCTGAAGAACGCGCGGACGCTGAAGCTGCGCACGGAGCTGGTGATTCCGGTGCCGGCGAACGGCCGGGGCGGCAGCGGCGAAGCGGGTGGCGCCCTGGCGTCGAAGGTCGCGCAGGCGCGGCGCAGCGGCGTGGTGGTGGCGCGGCCGGAGGACGAAGTGCCCGCCGGAACGCCCAAGGGGCCCGTGGCCGCGGGTCCCGTGAAGACCGAGAAGGTGGATGGGAAGACGCGCGTGACGTACGGGGTGCAGGACGGCGACAGCCTGTGGCTCATCGCCAACCGCTTCCAGGTGTCCGTGGACGACCTGAAGAAGTGGAACAACCTGCCCCGCCGCAACCGCACGCTGTCGGTGGGCACGCTGCTGGCGGTGTGGCCGTCGGACGCCAAGAGCGCGGCGCCCGCCAAGGTGGAGGAGCGCGGCGGGACCATCGTCGTGGCGAACACCGTCGCGGGCCAGGCCCCCGTGGGTCCCAAGGGCAAGGTGCACACCCTGGCCGAGGGCGAGACGCTCTGGTCGGTGTCCCAGCGCTACAACGTGTCCGTCGAGGACATCATGAAGTGGAACCACATCAAGGACCACCGCACGGTCCCCACCGGCAAGCTGCTGTCGCTGAGCGCGCCGTAGCGGCATGAGGGCGTGAGGCGACGGCCGGGGGCTTGCAGTCCCCGGAGCCATGCTCGCATCCGCCCTGCTTCGAGAGACGTCCGCGGTCCTCCCTGAAACGCCCGACACGCGAGAGCCCGCGCCCATCGACGCGGGCCGGCCGCCGGGAGCGCCCCTGCTCCGGTCCGTCCTGTTTGGTGGAGCCGGTCGTCCGGGAGACAGGACGGTTCCCAGGGAACCGACTCCGCGCCGCGAGCCTCCTGCCTCCGAGCCCAACTCGCTCACGCGCTTCCGTGAGTCCCCTTCATCCGCGCACGCACCGCTTGCCAGCGCGCCACCGGGAGCCGGGACCGGGGCCACGCCGCGCGCACCGGGCACGGCCTTCCACGAGCGCTCGCGCGTCGCCGCGACGACGGATGGCCGCGCGAGCGCGATGCCATGGTCCGGAGAGACGGCCCGCGCATGGGAGGCTGTGTCGACGGCACCGGTGACACGGATGGCTTCATCGCTCGCCTTGGCGAACGCCGTCACCTTCAGGCCCACACCTCCGGGCGACAGCGCGCGCACCGGAGGCACGGACGGCGCGAGCCCTTCGTCGACGCCGCCCCTGGAACACCCTCGCTTCGCCGGCTCCTCTCAGCTCATGGACGTGGCCGCGGGTGGGGCGGTGCTGGGCGCGGGCTCACGGGGTGACGGACTTCTCGCGGTGCAGGGCGCGCTCCTGGACATGGGGTTCGCGCTGTACGGCGGCGCGGACGCACGCTACGGCCCGGACACGGCCCGCGCGCTGCGCAACTTCCAGGTGCATGCTCGCGCGGGGTTCCCCGAGGTGCGCTCGAACGGGGTGCTCGACGCGGCCACGCTGCGCGCCCTGGTGGCGCTCGCCCCCGCGCCGGGGGCCCGGGGACAGTCGCGCGCCCTGCCCTCCCCCTTCTACGCGGGACAGCCCGTGCGCGTCGTCATCGCCCTGCGCGAGCACCGCACCTTCCTCTTCGACCCGGAGGGGCAGCTCCTGGACATCTTCCCCAACGCGGTCGGCACCGCCGCCACGCCCACGCACGCGGGCCTCAAGGTGGTGCGCGCGAAGCTGGATCAGGTGGCCACGGAGGACGCGGGCGCGCGGCTGTGGAACGACCGGCACGTCTTCGGCGCGCGGCTGCTGGACCTCTCCTGGGTGGATGGCCACCGCAGCGGCGAGGAATTGCACGGCACCAGCGCCCCCGCCCTGCTCGGGGGCGACGTGTCCCATGGCTGCATCCGTCACGCGAACGAGGACATCCTGGTGCTGCATGACGCGCTCGCCGTGGGCGACCGCATCGCGGTGGTGGAGACGCTCCAGGATCCGAACCTGGGCGTCCCCCTCACCGCTGGCTGAGGCCCTACTGCTCCTCGAGCAGCATCTTCAGCTCGCGGACGCGCCGGCTGATGAAGTCCCGGTCCACCTTGCGGAAGTTCTCTGGCAGCAGCGCCCGGCTGGTACACTCCTGCACCGCCACCAGGTTCTGCATCTCGATCTCCAGCGGATAGCTGGGCGGGACGAAGTCGGTCAGCACGGCGATGAGGTCGTCCTTCGTCACCTGGTCCCGCCCGTCCGCCAGCGCGCGGAACTTCGAGCGGACCATCACCGCCTCGATGTCCGCGCCGCTGAAGGCCCGCAGGCCCTCCGGAATCAGCGAGGAGAAGGACTCCACCCCCTCCACCGCCACGCCCGTCTTGCGGCTCATCGCCTGGAACAGCTCGTTCCGCTCCGCGTCCGTCTGCGGATAGAAGAGCGCGATGTGCTCCTCGGCGCGCCCCTGACGCTTCAGGTCGATGGGCAGCAGGTCCGGCCGCGCCGTCAGCAGGAACCAGACGATCTTCCCGCGGTACTGCGTGTTGCCCATGAAGGACGCGATGGAGCCGAAGATGCGGCTGCTCGTCCCCGAGTCCCCGCCAGAGTCGCGGTTGCCCAGGAAGGTGTCCGCTTCGTCGATCATCACCGCCACCGGCCACAGGGCCTTCAGCAGGTTGAAGATCTTCTCCAGGTTGGCTTCCGTGACGCCCTGCCACTGGCTGCGGAAGTTCAGGAACTTCACCACCGGGATGCCAATCTCTCCGGCGAAGCAGCTCACCATGAACGTCTTGCCCGTCCCCACCGGGCCGCTCACCAGGTAGCCCATGGGCATGACCTCGATGCGGCCCTTCTTCAGCGCGGACGCCGCCTGCCGCAGCATCTGCTTGGCGGGCGCATGGCCCGCCACCGCGTCCAGCGTGTGCGCGGGTTCGATGAACTCCAGCAGGCCGTGGCACTCCGCCTGGATGAGCTCCTTCTTCTTCTCCTTGAGCAGGTCCGGCGTGATGCGGATCTCCCGCTCCAGCGCCTCCGTGAGCACGCGGTCCAGGTTGATGCGCGACAGGCCCGCCGTCATCTTCGCCAGGCCCGCCAGCGGCACCTCCGACAGCGACTGGAGGCGCTTGCCCTCCAGCTTGGAGCGCACGTAGTCCAGGCGCTCCTCCTCCGTGGGAAGGGGCAGCTCGATGGGCGCCACGTACGGGTTGCGGCTGATGCGCGGCGACATGTCCGCCAGGTTCTCCGCCAGCAGCACCACCGACACGTCCCCCGCGAGGAACTGCGGGTCGTGCGCCCACTTGTCCAGCGTGGCCACGACGAAGCGGTCCTCCGCGGACAGGTGGCTCATCTCCCCGCCGGGGACCAGCGTCTCCGCGAAGTCGATGATGAGCGCCAGCGAGCGGCCCTCGCTCAGGCGCATGCGCAGGAAGTTCTCCAGGATCTGCAACGCACGGCCCGGATCGCGCGGCATGACCTTGGCGTAGTCGGTGCCGTACATGGCGTCGTAGCCCGACATGGCCCGCACCAGGTCCTTCTGCGTCTCCGGCGTCGCGGAGCGGATGCCGGACGAGCGGTCGTAGAACAGGACGTGGTCCCGCCCACCGAACAGCTCCTCCGACAGGAACGTCTTGAGCGTCCCGAAGCCGCGCCCACCGCCTTCCAGCTGCAAGGGCTGCAGGTCGCGCACGGCCCCGTACAGCAGGAAGGTGCTGACCGTCTTCGTGTAGTACTTGCGCGCCAGCTGCTGCGCCCACCGGGGCAGATCCGCCAGCGGATCCGCCTTGTTCACCTTGCGCACCTTCGTCACGGACATCCCTCCGGCGCCACTCCCCCCAGGGACATCCGGGGGGAGGACCCCCAGGCCTACCTTTAGTGTCGGGACCGCGCCGCCGCTAATCGCGGCAGCGCGCCAGCTTCTTCAAGGACGCTTCCACCTTCACCGAGCCGCCCGGCGTAGCAGGCGCTCCCACGGACACATCCGCGTCGGAGAAGCACTTCGCCTTGAGCGTCAGCTCGCGCGTGCCAAAGGGCACCCGCACGTTCGTCGGCGTGACGGCGCCCAGGTCCTTGTTGCCCAGGAAGATGGAGGCGCCCTCCGGCGTGGACTCCACCCGCACGTCCACCGGGGCACGCTCGAGCACCGCCGCCACGTCGAGGCCGCTGCTCTTCACCTGCACGGTGGAGATGTGCGGCGCGTAACCGGGCGCCGACACCTCCACCAGCGGCGAGTCGGAGCTGAGGGAGAACTCCCGGTTGACCAGCTCGTGGCTGCCCTGCGCCCGGGCCACCTTTCCGTCGATCTTGACCTCGGCGTCGTCGGGCTGGGTCTTGAAGACGACCACCACCGAGCGCGACTGGCGCTTGAGCACCACGGGCACCTGCGTGGCGTTGGCCCCTTCGGACACCATCACGGCCTGGTTGAAGGCGTCGGCGCCGTCCGCCGTCACCACCACCAGCACGTTGCCCACCGGCACCTGCTTCAGGATGAAGCCGTTCGAGGGGAACTTCTCCGGAGGGCCGGCGTTGATGGACACCATCGCGCGGTCCTTCACGTCCAGCGACTTGAGCTCCACCATCACGTAGCCCAGGGCGGCCTTGCTCGGCGAGAGCACCACCGCCATGCCCACCAGCAGGAGCAGCGAGGCCAGGGCCACGGCGCTGTAGAGCAGGCGCTTGTCGATGCCGCGCAGGCCCATGCCACCGCCAGAGGCCTCCGCGGGCGCCTCCTTCGTCCGTGCATCCCTCGCGTGGGGCTCCTTCGCCGGGGGCGGACGCGGCGGCGCGTTCGCCCCGCTCAGGACGGGCGGCCCGGGCGGGCGCGACAAGGGCGGCAGCTGCTCCGGCGGCGCGTCCGGCCGGTGGAGGCGCGGCAGCTGGCTGTCGTTGCCCCGGTTCGGCGTCTGCCGCGGCGCGGGCGCGTCGTGGGCCATCAGCGTGGGCACGTTGGTGAGCGACGGGCGCGGGGGCGCGGCGCTGAGCACCGGGGCGTTGCTCTGGGACAGGCGCGGCGGCCCCGGAGGAGGCGGGGGCAGCGACGAGGGCGGCGGGATGACTGCGGTGCGGCCCGCCACGTCCTCATCGTCGTCCACGGGCGCGGCTGGAGTCTCCAGCGGCGTGACGGCGCGGCCAATGGCGGCCCCCGGCTGGGTGGTGGGCTCCGGGGCGTCGTCGAAGACGGCGTCGCGGTCCACCATCTGCGTCGCCAGCTCCTCGTCCTCCTTGGGCGAGGGCGCGGCGGGCGCGGCGGTGAGCTTGGGCAGCGCGGCGAGCGTGGGCGAGCGGCGGGCCCCCTGGCCGGCGTTCGCGCCGGAGTTGGAGGCGCGCGGCGGCGGCGCGGAGACCGGCTCCACGGCGGGCGCGGAGGGCGCCACCGCGGGGATGTTGGTCATGCTCTGCGTGGGCACCGGCGACGGGCCGCTGAAGCCCGCCTCGATGGCCGCCAGCATGCCGTCCGGCGCGCGGATGTCCGCGTACTCGGCCAGCCGCTGCTTCTCCCGTTCCACCTCTTCGGCGAACGTGGACTTCATGTACTGCATGAGGTCCTTGCGGCCGAAGATGGAGTCGTTCGTCAGCAGGAAGCGCTGGAGGTCGTCGCCCAGCTCGCTGGCATACTGGTAGCGCTCGTCCACGTCCTTCGCCAGCGACTTGAGGACGATGCGCTCCAGCGCCTCTGGGATGCGCCGGTTGTACGTGGACGGGGACGGCACCTCCGCCTTGCGCACCTTCTCCAGCACGCTGAAGTCGCTGTCGCCCACGAAGAGGCGCTCGCCCGTGAGCATCTCGTAGAGGCACACGCCAATGGCGAACACGTCCGAGCGCCGGTCCAACGGCAGGCCGCGGATCTGCTCCGGGCTCATGTAGCCGAACTTGCCCTTGAGGATGCCGGCCTGCGTCTTCGTCGCCTTGCCCGCCGCCTTCGCGATGCCGAAGTCGATGACCTTGACCTCGCCCTCGAAGGACACGAGCACGTTCTGCGGCGAGATGTCGCGGTGGACGATGTTGAGGTCGCGCCCCATCCCGTCCTTCTTGCGGTGGGCGTAGTCCAGGCCCTCGCACATCTTCGCCACGCAGAAGGCGACCAGCGGCACCGGCGCGGGCTCCCCCTTCTTCCGGCAGCGGTCGAAGATGGCCCGCATGTCCTTGCCGGGGATGTACTCCATCGAAATGAAGTAGCTGCTGGCGATCTGCCCCAGCTCGTAGATCTGCGCGATGTTGGCGTGGGTCAGCTGGACGCTGATCTTCGCCTCATCGATGAACATCGAGATGAATTCTTCGTCCTCCGCGATGTTCGGGAGGATTCGCTTGATGGCGACGAGCCGCTCGAAGCCACTGGCGCCGAACTGTTTGCCGCGCCAGACCTCCGCCATGCCGCCGATGTTGACGCGGTCCAGGAGGAGATACTTCCCGAACGGGATGGGTTGCCGCTTCGGTTGAGAGGTCGTCACTTTGAGTGGGGGTCGAGTCCTTGCAGGGAGCCTATCGATCGCGGCTCCGAGGGGTCAACCGCGCACGCGGACCTATTTCCGCACGCTTGCCCTGCAGGCGACCCGGATTCAAGGCACAGGGGACGTCACCGCGCCACCCCCATCCACCTGGGGAATCTCCAGATCGATGCCCTCCATGACGCCTTCCTCCTCTGGGACCTGGACGCGGACGACGGCGAAGCGAGGCTCGCCCCCGCGCGAGAACACCGCTGGCGCACCAAAGCGCACCTCGGCGGGCAGCCCGACCAGCCCCACCCAGGCCTGCCTGCCATCCCGGGCGACGCAGTACAGCAGCGTCCCGGGGCGTGTCCCAGGAGCCTCACGGGGGGGACCCTCGCAGTCCGTGCGCACCTGGAGTGCGTAGGCCGGCACCGGCACGCCCCGCTCCAAATACGGAGGGCTGCCCAATTCCTCCACCAGGGGCTGGAGGACGCGCGCCTGCGTGGGCACGGCCTGCGGCGTGGCCAGCTTCTGGGCCCCGCTTTGGAAGCGCTGGAGCGCGACCGCGGCCAGCTCGGGCGAGTCCAGCGGCGTCCGCCCCTCCGCCAGGACCAGGTCCACGAAGAGCGCGCCCACGAGCAGGATGGGCAGGAGCCGGTAGCCCTTGAAGCCCTCCGGCTGCTTGCGCAGGAGTCCCCCCAGGAACACGGCCAGCCCCACCGCCGCGAGCCCCAGCACCACGCCCGAGCGGACGGCGGACGGCGGCGTCATGAGCGCGGAGACCTCCGCGGAGCGGGCGCGCAGGGCATCCGCGAGGTCGCCCCCGTAGATCCACGCGAACCCCACCAGGCACACCCCGTTGGTCAGCAGCGTCTTGCGAGCAGGGCCGGTCATCCCGCGAGCGTCCTGGCCGGGTCCGTGGCGGCGGCGCGGCGGCTGGGGAAGTAGGCGCCGGCGAGCGCGGCCAGGAGGCCCAGCAGCACGCCGCCCAGCACCACGCCCACGGGGAAGGAGAAGAAGCTGTCGGGCTTGAAGGGGAAGTTGGGCAGGTAGCCCGCCGCGAACCGGTCCACCGCGAAGGCCAGCACCAGCGCCGCCGCGGTCCCCGCCCCACCGCCCAGCACGCCCACCACGCTGGCCTCCGCCAGCACGATGGCGCGCACGTCCGCGCGCGAAGCGCCCACGGCCTGCATCACGCCAATCTCCCTTGCCCGTGCGCGCACCGACGAGGACATCGCATGGGCGATGTTCACCGCGGCCAGCACGCAGATGAGGATGGACAGCAGCGCCAGCGCGGAGGTGGTGAGCGCCACCGCCGCGCCCGCGTTCTCCGCCATCCTGCGCTCTTGATCATCGATCTCGAAGCCCATCCCCTTCACCGCGTCCACCAGCTCCGGGACGCGCGAAGGGTCCGCCGCCACCAGCGTGACGCCGGAGTAGCTGTCCGCGTCCGCGCCCGCGGCGCGGTTGATGCGCACCGCCGTGTCCAGGGGGATGGTGATGCCCGCGAGCATGGCCCGGTCGGACGCGCCCACCACCTGCGCCTGCTGCGTGGTGCTGGGGCCGCCCGACGTGGCCGCCACGTAGGAGCGGTTGAACTCCACCGGGAAGCCGAAGCCGATGAGCATCTCCGCGGACAGCTGCGGCAGCTTGCGCGCGGGCGCGAACGTCTTGTTGTACAGCTCCAGCAAGCGCGTGGAGATGAGCGCGGGGATGGCCTTGCCCTCGCCCGGGTCACTGAAGTCCTTCGCCTCCTGGAGCCCCACGTCCTTGCGCACGAGGCCGGGGTCCACGCCCACCGCGAGCACCTCCATGCCCATGCGCAGGCGCGAGCCGAAGAAGACGCCGTCGTAGCGGGTCACCGCCGGCACGCGCACGTTCATCTTCCGGTACGTCGTCTCCACGCCGGGCAGCGCGCCCAGGCGCTCCACCGCCGCCGCGTCCAGCTTGCCGCCGCCCAAGAGGCCCAGCGACACCGACGCGGGCACCACGTCCACCAGGCGCGAGTCCGTGGGGAAGATGCGCTCGCGGATGACGCTCCCCACGCCCAGCCCCAGGCCCACGAAGAACACGAGCGCGCCCACGCCCATGGCCACGCCGAAAGCGGAGAAGAACGCGCCCCGGCGCTCGCGCGCGAGGGACAGCCGCACCAGCCTCGACAGCGCGTCCCACCTCACGGCGCACCTCGCGAGGCCAGGGGCTCGGAGGAGGTGGACTCCTCCACGAGCCTCGCGTCCTTGAGCCGGAGCACCCGGCGCGCCACCGCGCTCATGCGCTCCTCGTGGGTGACGGTGAGCACGGTGAGCCCTTCCTTGTGCAGCTCCTGGAAGAGCTGGATGACGCCCGCGCCCGTCGCCGCGTCCAGGTTGCCCGTGGGCTCGTCGCACAGCAGCAGCCGGGGACTGCCGAAGAGGGCCCGCGCGATGGCCACGCGCTGGCGCTCGCCGCCGGAGAGGCGGATGGGCGCGCGGTCCTGCTTGGCGCCCAGGCCCACGCGCTCCAGCAGCTGGCTCGCGCGCTTGCGCCCGTCCGCCGTGGCCGGACCGAAGTGCGAGGGCAGGAGCACGTTCTCCAGCGCGGACAGGTTGGGGATGAGGTGGAACGACTGGAAGACGAAGCCCACGTGCGTGTTGCGAAAGCGCGCCAGCTCCCTGTCGCGCAGGCCGGTGAGCTTCACCCCGCCCACCTCCAGCTGCCCCTGGTAGTGCACGTCCAGGCCGCCCAACAGGTGCAGCAGCGTGGACTTGCCGCTGCCGGACGCGCCCACCACCGCGACGAAGTCGCCGGCCTCCACGTCCAGGGACACGCCGTCGAGGACGCGCACCCGCGCCCCCTCGCCGTCCTCGTATTCCTTCACGACGTCTCGCGCGCGGATCACGGCGTGGCCGGGGTCGTGGTCGTGGTGGCGGCCGGCGCGGGCGTCAGCCTCAGGGAGATTTCAGCCTGCAGCGCCTTGTCCTTGCGCGACAGCGCCATCGTCACGGCGCGCAGGTCGTCGGTGGCGTCCAGCCAGCGCACCGTGGTGGCCTTGATGGCGAAGCCGCCAATGCCCCACGCGGCGGACGGCAGCGCCTTCACCGCGTCCGCCAGCCGGCGCAGGTCCAGGAGCACCACCACCGCGGCGTCCTTGCCCACCGACTTCAGGTCCTCCGACACGGGGCCCGTGCCCGCCGGCTGGGCGAGCGCGGCCAGGGACGACTCCAGGCGCGCGCGCGGCGCCGCGAGCACCAGCTTGCCGTCCTTCGACAGCGCGAAGTGCGCGCCCTCGCCCGCGCGGTACGACGTGAGGTAGGCCTTCTGGCCGTTCACGTCCATGGGCTCCACCTTCGCGCCGAAGCCGCCCGCGAAGCCGGGCACCTTCTCCAAGGTGGCCTGCCCCTTCGCCACGTCCTTCACCTCCGCCAGCGCCACCAGGTTGACGAAGCGGAAGGGGTTGGTCCGCCGCAGGTCCAGGTCCGGCATGCCCGAGGACAGGTTGACGTTGGGCGACAGCGACAGCGACAGCACCATCCCCGGCTTGAGGTTGTCCAACACCTCCGTCTTCACGTTGAAGCCGGCCTCCTGCACCGCGCGCGTCACCTGCGAGCCCGCGAGGTACGGCCACACGCCGTCGAGCTGCGCGGGGTCTCCCCGGAAGCGCGCCACGAAGAAGCTGTCCTGCGGCAGCCAGCCCACGAGCGCCTCACCGCCCTTGGGCTCCAGCCCCGCGAGCGACGCCTGCGTGTCCGGCCACGGCGCGTCCGCGCGCAGCGTCACCGCGCGCTCCTCGATGTGGCCCGTGAAGGTGATGCCCTGCACCGTGCCCATGGGCAGCAGGCCCGTGCCGCCCGGCAGCCACACGTGGAAGTCCCGGTCGCCGGAGAGCCGCTTGAGCGACGCCTCCAGCACCGGCTCCTTCGCGAGCGAGCTCTCCTCCGGCAGCACCGCCAGCTCCGTCAGCCGCGCCACCGACGCGCCCGCGGACAGCAGCACCAGGTCGTGCTTGAGGAAGAGCATGCCCAGCAGGGGCTCCGTGGAGCCCGGGCGGTGGAAGGTGACGAGCCGCCCCGCGTCCGACTTCGCCTCCTTCTCCTCCGACGCGCCCAGGCGCGTGCGGGCGAAGGTGGCGAAGGTGGTCTTGAGCTTGTCCGCGTCCTTCACGCCGATGACGGACACCACCTGCGTGCCGCCCAGGAAGGCCGCGCCCGCGCCGCGCTTCGGATCGATGCCGGCATCCTCCAGCGCCTTGCGGCTGCGCAGGTCCACGCCCACCTGCCGCATCACCGCGGACACGTAGCGCTCCGCGGACGGGAAGTTCTGCAGCTGCGCGACGAACGAGGCCACCTTGAGGTTCTGGAAGCGCGCCAGCTTCTCGCCCAGCGTGCCCAGGTCGTCGATGACGACCGCCGCCTGCGCCGTGCGCGGCAGGTAGCGCGACACGCCCGACGGCGAGGCCGCGGGCCCGGCCGCGTCCTTCCCGCAGCGCGAGCAGCCGGCGAACACGACCAACACCAAGAGCAGCGGGAGGAAGCCTACGCGGCGGAGCATGGACGTCAGGACAGGATGCCTGCGGCGGAGAGTCAATCTATTCGTGCGCCGTCACCGGCCGCTGCCTCGCCCCCAAGGTGCCACGGTGAACAGGCGCCACCCGACCCACCGCGAGGGGCGGTCCAGGCCAGCAGGGGCGGACCGGCATGCGGGCCCGCGCCCGGCTCACCGCACGCGCGTGCCGCCGTGCGGCAGGGGCCCGCGCGTCTCCTCGGTGAAGTCGAGGAAGCGCTCCATCTGGCGCACCGTCTCATCGGTGGCCTCCGTCTCCGCGGAGAGCACGTCGAGCTGGCGGTTGACGCTCTCCGGGTCGCGGATGGCGATGGACTGCTCGTGCGTCAGCCGCATCAGGTCCTCGATGCCGGCCAGCTGGTGGCTCACCACCTCGCGGCTCTCGCCCGCCTGCTCGAAGCGCATCAGGCGCTTGCGCAGGATCTCCACGCGCTTGCCCTTCACGTCCTTGAGGCGTGGGTTGGGCTCCTCCGCGACCTCCGCCTCCAGCGCCGCGACCTCACCCGCCAGGTGCTCCCGGTCCGACCCGCCCAGGTACGTGCGGTACTGGTTGAGCGCGGAGATGAGCCGCAGGAACGACGTGAGCAGCGCGTCCAGCTTGGGCTCGCTGTCCGCCACCAGCACGCGCCCGCCGGGCAGCTTGCGGTAGTTGCCGAGGATCTTCTCCTTCAGCCCCACCAGCTGCTGGTAGTGGTCGCGCTGCGACGGCGCGAGGTCCGCGAGCAGCGCGTCCACCGCCGCGCGCGCCGCCTCCGGGTTGTCCGGCTGCTTCGAGCGCACGGCGCGCTGGAAGCGCGACATGGACGACAGGACGCCCAGGTACAGGCCCTCCACGCCCAGCGCCACCAGCATGGGCAGCGGCTGCTGCGTCACGGCGCTGGACATGGCCGCCGTCGTCAGGCCCACCAGGTTGGCCGGCAGGAGGAACGCGGCCTTGATGTAGTTCGGTGTCTTCGCCACGTCCGACTCCCCTTCCCGCTGCCCACTCCCAGAGCCTAAAGCAGGGCCTAGGGCCCCCGCGCCTCGGAGACGTATTTCAGCGCGCCCAGGTCCCGCGTGTCCTCCGCGGGCGGGGGCGCGGTCCCGCGCTTGAGCTTCTGGAAGAGCGCCGCGGCGCTCTGGAAGAGCTCGTCATAGGTAACTGGCGCCTCGCCGGAAAGTCCGAAGAAGGCCCGATTGTCCGCCAGCGTCGCGGGCGGCGCGCTGCGGATGGCCTCCGTCGGGTCGCCCAGGTAGGGCGCCACCTCGCCCAACAGCCGCGCCCCGGCCGCCGGGTCCTTGAGCACGCCCTGCCCCGCGTCCAGGAGGCCCCGGAGCACCCGGCGCACCGCGTCCGGGTAGCGCGCCGCGAAGTCGCCCCGGGCCACCAGCACCGTGGCCAGGAGGTGCGGCGCGTCCGCCGTCGTCGCCAGCACCTTGCCGCCCCGGTCGCGCGCGGCCAGCTCCACGTCGCCCCACAAGCCCACCACCACGTCCGCCCGGCCCTCCCGCAGCGCCCGGCCGGCGTCCAGCGTGGAGGGCAGGTCCACCCACCGCACGTCGGAGGTCCGCAGCCCGGCCCGCGCCAGCACCCACAGGGCGAAGTAGTGCGACGAGCCGCCCGGATACACGCCCACCCGCCTGCCGCGCAGGCTGGCCAGGTCCGGCACGCCCACCGCCGCCATCGCCTCCTGGCCCCGGCTGCGCCCCACGAGCAACACCGTGCGCGGCGCCGCGTCCCGGAGCGTGGGCGCCCACGACGCCAGCCGGTCCACCGACAGCGCCGCCATGTCCACGCCGCCGTTCTCCGCGCCCACGGACAGGGCCTGCTTCAGCTCCTCCTCCCGGGCGAAGAGCACCGCGCGCGCATCCAGCGCGTACGCTGTCTTGAGCAGGCCCTGGGCCGCGCCAGCGGGCGTCACCGGGTTGTCCAGCGTGGTGGAGCCACCCGCGGCGACGAGCAGCGCGGAGGCGGAGCCGCGCGGGGTGAAGCCGATGAGCACGGGCCTGAGCGGCACCGACGCCACGTCCGCCACCGGGGCCGCCACGCCCGCGGGAAAGTCACCGGGGGACAGCCGCACGGCTTCGCGGGTGGAGGGGAAGAAGCGCGCCTGCAAGCGGTCGAGGTAGCCCGCCCGCGAGGCGAACACGTACCCCGCGCCCAGGACACAGAGCGCGAGGAAGAGAAAGAGGCCGGGTCCGCGGTGCAGCTTCATCCGTGTGCGCCGGCCTCTTTCATGGGGGGAGAACTACTTGATCTCCACCTTCTTGCCGATGGTCTTCTCGGGCCCCGCCCCCACGTCCGACACCGGCGCGGGGCTGTCCAGCAGGCCCATCTCCATCTTGAACTGCTTGACCAGCTCGTCGCCCTGGATCTTCTCGGCCTCTTCCTCGATGGCCGCCGCCTGGTGGTCCACCGACTCCAGCGCCATCTGCATGCGCGCCTCGTTGATGGCCGTCTTCTCCTGCACCTTGCGCAGCATCTCGTCGTGCGTGGAGTCCACGCCGGCGACCGTGAAGGACTCCATCGTGTCGGCGACCTTCGCCTGCCACTTGGCGCGCCGCGCGTCCCGGACGGCGTTCATCGCCTCCTGGGTCTTGCGGTCCTTCTCGCGCATGAACGCCTTCTTGACGTTCAGGGCCTTCTCGTAGGCCTGCTTCGCGATGTCGAGCTGCTGCTGGTTGCGGGCGAGCGCTTCCTTCTCTCCCTGGAGCTTGGTCGCGTACGTGCCGGCCAGGTCGTCGCGGCCGGCCTGGATGGCGGCCTTCACCTTGGCGGTCAGCTCCCGCACGTCCTGCTGGTACTTCATGTTCTCCTTCTCGAGCAGCGTCACATTCGCCCGGACCATGGCGATGGACTCGTTCATCTTGGGGACCTGGTCGTTCAGGTCACGGATGTTCTGCTCGAGAATCAGCTCCGGATCCTCGATGGAGGAGACGAAGAAGCCCGCGAAGCTCCGCATCGCTCTCTTGAATCGCTGCCACATGTCGGCTCTCACCTCCGCCTGTGCGTAATCCCAGCCACCTTACACGAACTCCGCCACCCACAAGCACCCGGCCGAAAGGCGCGTGTCATCGTGACTACGCCTGCCCGGAACGGATGATTGCCCCCGGACGGCCACCGCCCGCCAGCCCGGCCGGGGCCAGGGCCACCGGACGACCCCCTCCCGCCAGCCCCTGTTTCTAGGGGTCCGGCGGGTGTCGCGAAAGACGAGGCGGCCATGAACTTGCCGGGCGGGGAGGAAGCGGGGAAAACGGGAGCGTCCCATGGACACAGAACCTCCCGTCGCCTTTGAGAATGAACTCGCGCGGGTCGTGGCCGCCCAGCGCAAACATGTGCTGGGCGCGGGAGCGGCGGTGCGGCTGGTGGGCACGGCCGTGTTCTTCGCCGTGAGCGTGGGGCTGTGGTTGTCCGGCGCCCGCGACTGGACGCACTATCCCCCGCTGCTGCTCTGCTACGGCGGCGTGGTGGCGATGCTCTTCGCGCTGCGCTCCCGGCCCTTCTCGCGGCAGCTGGGCGTGGTGCAGTCGCTGGTGGACGTGGGGCTGGTGTTCGGGCTCCAGCAGCTGGCGCTGCCCGTGTCGCCCTTCCCCGCGGGCGTCGCGGGCTTCAGCCTGGGGCTCTTCGCGCTCGTGGTGGCGCTGTCCGGCCTGGAGCTGATGCCCTGGCTCGTCTATGGCACGGCGGGCCTGTCCGCGCTGGCGCAGGCGGTGCTCATGCGCGAGGCGGGCGTGGGCCTGGGCGCGGTGACCGTGGCCGCGGTGACGCTGGTGCTGGTCGCGGCGGTGAGCCACTACGGCACCGGGCGGCTGCGGCAGCTGGCCATGGACCTGTCGCGCGCGGAGGTGGCGCGGCAGCTGGACGCCCGCCGCGCCACCGAGGTGGAGGACGCCCACCGCACCATCGAGCGCATGCTGTCGGAGGCCCACGGGCGCAACGCCCAGCTGGAGGCGCTCCAGGCCCACCAGGAGCAGCTGATGCAGTTCCTGGTGCACGACCTGCGCTCGCCGCTGTCGGCCGTGACGCTGTCGCTGTCGTGGATGGAGCAGGAGCTGCCCGTCGGGACGCCGCTGGTGGAGTCGGTGCGCACGGGGCTCGCCGTCACCGCCCGCCTGGACCGGATGATCTCCGACCTGCTGGACGTGCCCCGGCTGGAGCAGGGCCGGCTGTCCCCGCGCAAGCAGCCCTTCCCGGTGGCCCCCCTGCTGGACGAGGTGCGCCGCTCCCTGGACGGCGCGGCCCGCCTGCGGAAGATCCGGCTGGAGCTGGCCTCCTCCCCGGGCCTGCACCTGACGGGGGACGCGGGCCTGCTCATCCGCGTGGTGGAGAACCTGGCCACCAACGCGCTCCGCTACGCGCCGTCCGGCGGGCGGGTGCGCCTGGAGGCGGGCGAGTCCGAGGGCCTGCAGTGGCTGGCGGTGCGCAACGACGGCATCGCGATCCCCCCCGAGGCGCGCGAGTCCCTCTTCGACAAGTACGTGCAGGGCAGCCGTGAGAAGGAGGGCCGCCGGGGCTACGGCCTGGGCCTGTACTTCTCCCGGCTCGCGGCCGAGGCCCACGGGGGCCGGCTCTCCGTCGAGGACGCGGACGGCTGGGCCACGTCCTTCGTGCTGCGCCTGCCCCGCGCGCAGGCCCAGGACGCGGCCACCGCCCAGCGCCGCTAGGCCGTGTCTGATGGATGTGGGAGCGCCGGTTGTTGTCTCCGCAAGGAGGCAAGGCGAGATGATGCGCTACGAG